>NZ_JBEPLZ010000012.1:0-136526 GCF_040545455.1 Enterocloster citroniae
CATGTATGAATCTAAAGAAACTGGCAATCTGGAAATGGAGAAAGGGCGGGCTAAGGAACCCCTGTTCTTTTGTCTGGATATTCGAACCAATATATCTCTATATAAAATTCAAAATGGTTCCGGGTGCATCGCACCAGGAACCATTTTGTCTACAGTCTGAGGCAGGACCCCAATGGGCCCTGCCTTTTTCTTTTCCACCATTGACAACCTGTATTTTCCTGTTATATAGTGTTTACATGCTAACAAACAGGAGGGACCAGCCATGAACAACCCGCAGGAACTGGAACAGATTCGAGAATTTTTTGCAAAGGACCGATTTGCCACGGACAATGGGGCCACAATCGAGGAAGTGGATGACGGATATGCAAAATGTTCGTTGGAAATACAACCCCACCACCTGAATGCAGCCAATACTGTCATGGGCGGAGCCATCTTCACCCTGGCAGATTTTGCCTTTGCAGTTGCATCCAACTGGAATAAACCGCTTCATGTATCCACCACCTCACAGATCACATACCTGGGAGTTGCCAGAGGCAGCCGCCTCATTGCCCAGGCACACAGGGTAAAGGAAGGCCGCAGCACCTGTTACTACCTGGTGGAGGTGACCGATGACCTGGGCAATGCGGTAGCCCATGTCACTGCCAGCGGATTCTCCAAGGGATAGGGAACGCGCCAGGTGCACATACAAAGGATAACTATACAAAGGCCAGCTATACAAAGGCCAGGCACCGCGCAAAGGGCCGGGTATCAAAACCCCGGCCCTTTTTGTATATCCGTTTACCAGCACATCTCCTCATTGCTATAGAGTACCAGCCCGCCATCTGTAATGGCCTTTGCGGCTGTCTCACCATCGGAGGCTTTTACGATCATAGCCCTTCTGTTGGCAGAAGCCAGCGCGTACATATACTCGATATTAAGTCCCTGGCCGCACAGGGTGTGGGTCATCTTGTGAAGCTCACCCACATGGTCCTCCAACTTCACGGCCAGAACATCTGTCAGCATGGCGGAAAAACCTTTCTCCCTCAGACCGTTCCTGGCCTTTTCCGGATCGGATACGATCATTCTCAGCATACCATATTCCGTGGTGTCAGCCATGCTCAACGACAGGATATTAATGTTCTCCTCCTTCAGCACTTCTGTTACCTGCTCCAGCCTTCCCTCACGGTTTTCGATGAATACAGACAATTGCTTTACAAACATAAATGTACCTGCCTTTCCTAAATCAGTGTCCTTTTATCAATCACATGTTTTGTCTTGCCCATGCTGCGCTCAATGCTCTTTGGCTCCACCAGCTTCACCTTCACTGCCAGGCCGATGGCCTCCTGGATCACGTGTGCGATCTTTCCTGTCAGATTCTCCAACTCACGGATCTCATCGGAGAAGAATCTCTCCTCCACCTCCACCTGCACCTCCAGGGTATCCAGGTTGTTGATCCTGTCCACAATGAGAAGGTAATGGGGGGTGGTCCCTCCCATTTCCAAGAGAGCCGACTCGATCTGGGATGGGAATACATTGACGCCGCGGATGATCAGCATGTCATCCGTTCTTCCTGTGAACCGTGCGATCCTGGCCGTGGTCCTGCCGCATTCACAGGGACCGTGCTCCAGGCTGGTCAGATCCTTTGTGCGGTAACGGATCAGAGGCAGTCCCTCCTTGGTAAGCGTGGAGATAACCAGCTCGCCTTCCATACCGTCCCGCAATGGCTTTAATGTGTGCTGGTCCACGATCTCGGGAAGGAAATGATCCTCATGGATGTGGAGTCCCGTGTGGTACTGGCAGTCCGTTGCCACGCCCGGCCCCATGATCTCGCTGAGGCCATAGATATCGTGGGCATGGATTCCCAGCTGACGCTCGATCTGGGCCCTCATCTTATCGGTCCATGGCTCCGCACCATTGATGGATGCCTTCAGCTTGATCTGATCCCTTACCCCCATCTCCTCAATGGTCTCCGCTATATGCAGCAGGTAGGAGGGGGTGCACATGATGCCTGTCACTCCGAAATCCACCATCATGGTAACCAGCTTCTTTGTATTTCCAGTGGACATGGGAACCACAGTGGCCCCCATCTCCTCCGCCCCGTAATGGGCTCCCAGGCCGCCGGTGAACAGACCGTATCCGTATGCCACCTGGATGGTGTCATCCCGGCCCAGGCCCGCCATGGTGATACACCTTGCCACACATTCGCTCCAGACATCGATGTCCTTGCGGGTATAGCCCACCACAGTTGCCTTTCCCGTGGTGCCGCTGGATGCATGGATACGGGTGATCTGTGAATTGGGCACTGCAAACATACCGAATGGGTATGTATCCCTCAAATCGTCCTTTGTGGTAAACGGCAGTTTATCCAGGTCCTCGATCCCCTTGATATCACCTGGCTCCAGACCCACTGCCTGCATTTTCTTCCTGTAATATTCCACATTGTGGTATACCTTATCCACCAGCTTTGCCAGCCTTGCGCTCTGCAGGTTTGTCATCTCATCCCTGCTCATACATTCCTTTGTCTCATTCCATATCATCTGACTGTAAACCCTCCGTATCTATAAAAGTCCTTCTTACAGTGAAAGCGCGTATCCGATCTCAAATGCCTGCTTATTCACCTCTATGGTCTTAGGCGGAACCGTTGTTTCGATCACGCTCAGCCAGTCCTGTTTTTCAAAGCCCATGTGCCTGGCCGCCGCCCCCAGCACTATGATGTTAAATGCCTTGGGAGCCCCCAGCTTCTTGGCCTCGGCTGTGGCTTCCACCACAATGGTCTTGCGCATCTCTTTTAAAGTATCAAGCACATTCTCGGGATAGGATGCCACTCCTGTAACCACTGTGATCGGGTCAATACGCCAGTCATTGACAATGACCACCCCGTCCTTTTTAAGGAAATGCAGATACCGCAGCGCCTCCAGACGTTCAAATGCAATGAGCACATCCGCCTGTCCTTCCTCCACAATGGGTTCGCTTACCTTTTCCCCATAGCGGACAAAGGTGACCACGCTTCCGCCTCTCTGGGCCATGCCGTGGACTTCGGACAGCTTTACATCATATCCCGCGCCTGTTGCAAGCTTTCCAAGGATACGGCTGGTCAGAAGGGTTCCCTGTCCGCCCACGCCTACGATCATAATATTCTTACAAGTCATCTTATTCACCCACCTTTATCTGCTCAATGGCATCGAATTTACACAGCTGCATGCACAGGCCGCAGCCATTGCACATGGTCTCGTCAATGGATATCAGTCCGTCCTCATTCTTTGTAAGGGCAGGGCATCCGGGCCTCAGACAGGCGCCGCACTTTTTACATTTATCCGGAACCGGTCTGCATTTGTTGGGGAACTTGATCCCTTTAAGCAGGGCACATGGAGCTTTTGTGATGATAACGGAAACAGCCTCCCTGGCCACCTCCTCTTTGATCACCTTCTCCAGCTCTGCCTGGTCAAATGCATCCACCTCGATCACATGCTCAATTCCCAGGGATTTACACAGGCCGAAAATGTTGATGGCCGGCACTACCTGCCCCTTCAATGTCTTACCCGTTGCTGCATGCTCCTGGTGTCCTGTCATGCCGGTGGTGGAGTTATCAAGGATGATGACGGTCCCCGTGGCCTGGTTATACACCATGTTCATCAGGGAATTGATACCTGTGTGCATAAAGGTGGAATCTCCGATAACAGCCACCCAGTTATGGATGTAATCCTTTCCCTTGGCCTTCTCCATTCCGTGAAGGGTGCTGATGCTGGCTCCCATACAGATGGTGGTGTCTATTACGCTTAAGGGTGCAACCGCGCCCAGTGTATAGCAGCCGATATCTCCTGCCGCATGGATCTTTAATTTGTTCAGCACAGTATACACACTTCTGTGCGGACATCCGGGACAGAGAATGGGAGGCCTTGCAGGTACTTGGGCAGCCTTATCCATTTCCGGAGTCTGTCCTAATACCCGTTCACGAATAAGGTTGGCGCTGTATTCGCCCTGTACCGTGAATATTTCCTTGCCCACTGCCTTGGTGATCCCCCATGCCTTTACCTGTTCTTCCACCACCGGCTCCAGCTCTTCAAATATGTAAAGCTTATCCACCTTTGACGCGAATTCCTCGATCAGTTTTCTTGGAAGAGGATTGACAAGGCCCAGCTTTAATACGGATGCTTCCGGCATGGCCTCCTTCACGTACTGGTAGGCAATGCCGTTTGTGATAAATCCCACGGACAGGTCGTTGTATTCCACCCGGTTGATGGGAAGTTCGTTGGCGTCCAGGGCCAGCTGCTTCATGCGGGCTTCCACCACCAGATGGCGTTTGATGGCATTTCCCGGCATCATCACGTATTTGGCAACATCCCTTTCATATGGAATGTCAAACGGCTCAGCCCGCTCCTCCAGTTCCACCACACCCTGTGAGTGGGATAATCTGGTGGTACTTCTTAAGAGGACCGGGGTATCGTATTTTTCGCTCAGATCATAGGCATATTTCATGAATTCCTTGGCCTCTGCGCTGTCGGAGGGTTCCACCACAGGAACCATGGCTGCCCTTGCAACCATACGGCTGTCCTGCTCATTCTGGGAACTGTACATGCCTGGGTCATCCGCGACCACAAGCACCATACCGCCTCTCACACCAGTGTAGGCCGCGGTATAAAGGGGGTCTGCCGCCACATTCATTCCCACATGCTTCATCACGCACATGGAGCGCACCCCTGCAATGGATGCTCCGATGGCAACCTCGGTGGCCACCTTCTCATTGGGCGCCCACTCCGCATAAATTTCATCATACTGAACAAGGGCCTCGCTTACCTCTGTACTGGGTGTGCCAGGATATGCGGCTGAGACCTTTACGCCCGCCTCATATGCGCCTCTTGCAATGGCTTCATTGCCAAGTAATATTTTTTTCTCGGACACGTTTATCTTCCTTCCTTTGCTATCATATAGTTTATCTGGGAGTCCCAGAGTATTAAACCTCGTTTTTTCCAACCCTTAAGTCAGTCACCCGCTTTGCTTTTCCTTCAAACCGCTGCAGGGTGTTGGGGGAAACAAGCTGTATCTTTGCATCCAGGCCAAGCATCATGCGCATCTTCTCCCTGAGGCTCTGGTCCAGTTTTTCCAGGGCGGCGTAGGAGTCCATCATGCTCTCCGCCTCCACTTCCACCTTAATGGTGAGAAGGTCTGAATGGTTCTTCCTGTCCACCAGGATCTCATAGTTAGGCCCGATCCCATCCGTGTTGATCAGCACTTCCTCAATCTGGCTTGGGAATACATTGACGCCGCGGATCTTCAGCATATCGTCCGTGCGGCCTGACAGGTTCTCCATCCTTGCAGTGGTGCGGCCGCATGGGCATGGCTCATACATCAGCCTTGTGATATCCCTTGTGCGGTAGCGGATCAGGGGCAGCGCCTCCTTTGTAATGCAGGTAATGACCAGTTCGCCCTTTTCCCCTGCCGGAAGCACCTGACCTGTCTTGGGGTCTATGACCTCGGCGATAAAATGGTCCTCGTTGATATGCATTCCGTTCAGCTCAAGACATTCCCCTGAAACGCCAGGCCCCATAAGCTCACTCATGCCGTAATTCTGGGTCAGGTTCACATCCTCTCCCCATACCTTGTAAAGCTCGTTCCTCATGGCCTCCGTCATCAGCTCACTGCCCAGCACAAGGCTCTTTACCTTCAGATCCTTTTTGGGATCCAGGCCCATCTCCAGTGCCACCTCCGCAATCCTCATGGCATAGGAAGGGGTTGCCACCAGAAGGGTGGTTTCAAAATCCTTCATATACATGAGCTGCTTCTGGGTGTTGCCCGTGGATGAGGGGACAATGGCTGCTCCCACCTTTTCCAGGCCGTTGTGGAGGCCCAGGGCTCCGGTAAACATACCGTATCCAAAACAGATCTGTGCCACATCCTCATCAGTGGCGCCGCCTGCCACAGCAATACGGGCCACACATTCCCTCCACACATCCAGGTCATTCTGGGTATATCCCACAACCGTGGGTTTTCCCGTGGTCCCGCTGGATGCATGGATCCTAAGCAGTTCCTTTCGCGGGACCGCAAACAGTCCGTACGGATAATTATCCCTCATATCCTGTTTGATCGTAAATGGAAGTTTCTGCAGGTCCTTCAGGGTCTGTATGTCATCCGGCTGAATGCCGGCTGCTTCCATCTTAGCCCGGTACGCGGGCACTTTTTCATAGGCCCGTTTCACCGTATCCTTTAAGCGGGTTAACTGAACGGATTCAATCTCCGCTCTGGACATCGTTTCTTCTTTTGCCCATATCATCGTTCGTCTGACCTCCTTTTCCCCGCCTGCCTTTTCTGTCACACTTTGACGTGTCAACGAATTGGCGCAGCGTAATGTCTGGCGACATTATACCATCTTTTTATAAGTTTGTCTGCTGTTTTCATGCAAATTTCATGTCAACTTTGGCAGATGAGGTCAGACGGATTTATTTTTTGCACAATTATTTCCATTTGTTACATGACGCAGCCGCCTTGTATTTCCCTTCCATGTGTGCTATGATTTTGTTAGCCCACTCTAACCGTTCACATATTATCCCCAAGGAGTGATACACATGCAAGAACCTGATAACAAAACTTATTGGCAGAAAGTCTCAAAACTATATGACCCGTTTATGAAAAGCAACTCCGGTCTTTACAAGGATATCTGCCTGCGCATCAGGCCGTACCTTTCAAAAGATATGAATGTGCTGGAACTGGCATGCGGCACCGGGCAGCTGTCCTATCCCCTTTCACGCCAGGTCCGGCTGTGGGAAGCCACCGACTTCTCAGAGGCCATGATCGCCCAGGCAAAAAAACATAACCGTTCCTCCCGCCTGCATTTTTCCGTGCTGGACGCAACGTCCCTGCCCTATGCGCCGGGAACATTTGACGCAGTAGTCATTTCCAACGCCCTCCACATCATGCCCTGTCCCCAGCAGGCCCTGGCTGAGATCAGGCGGGTGTTAAAGCCCGGCGGCCTGCTCTTTTGCCCCACCTTTGTACACGGGGAATATACAGGTTCCCGGATTCGGATGAAGCTTATGGAAAAGACCGGATTTCGTACCTATCACCAGTGGACCCAGTCCCAGTTTCTGAAATTCCTTGCCGATCATGGATTTTCAGTTGCGGAATACCGCACCCTTGACAGCGGCCGGATCCCTCTGTGCTTTGTTGTCGCCAAATAGGAAAAACCGATGGTCCGGAACTGGTACACTTTCCGGATCATCGGTTTTTTTACATTTTTCACATATGGCTGATCCTTCCTATACAAAAGCGCCTTCCTGGCTGCGCAGCTTTACCACGGCTGACAGATCCGGCTTTTTCTGCTCCCCGCCGTCCTGCTCCAGACACTTCTTGGAGCGCTCCTTTACAGTCTCACACTTCTGATAGAAATACTTGATAATATCCTTTCTGGTAATGATCCCGATAAAGCACTTCTGATCATCCAGAACCGGCACAAAGTTCTGGTTCAGGGCCTTACCGATCAAATCCTCCATATCTGCATCTGCCTTCACCGGACGGTTGTCACACCGGCGGCGGATTGCGGTCACAGGTATTCTCTCCGCCCCCTTAAGGTCCAGATTAAACTGATTCTTGATCCCCCATAACAGGTCCCCCTCTGTCAGCGTGCCCACATACCTGCCGGTCCTGCTGACAATTGGTACAGCGGAATACTTATGGTGTTCCATCTTCTCCAAAGCCTGTCTCAACGTATCATCTTCACTTATATACGCCACGTCACTTTTAGGAGTCAGGAAAAATAATATATTCATATTTTCACTCCTTCTTCCTGTATTCTCCTATTAGTATAGAATGTGGCTCTGAACCGAATGTGAACAAATTATTATAAAAATCTGAAATTTCTTAAGAAGTTAGACTTTTATAAAATCAACTTTTCCCTTAATATATAAGTAGACTATTTATGGCCGTCATTTTCAGGGCCAAAGAAGAGGTAAATATGATAACAGGATCTGCTGCAACCAATTTTATACCGTCCGTCTCAGCGCCGGTCAACCGCATTATTCCCTCCTCCCTGGTGGACGGGCCGGGCAACCGTGTGGCCATCTTTCTTCAGGGCTGCGGATTTGCCTGCAAATACTGTCACAACCCGGAGACCATCCATCTCTGCTGCCACTGCGGCACGTGTGTGGGCGTCTGTCCCACCCATGCCCTGACAGCGGAGGAGGGAACCGTCAGATGGGATCCCGCCCTGTGCTGCGGCTGCGACCAATGCATCCAGGCATGTCCCCACAGTTCCAGCCCCAAGACCAGGTACATGACACCCAACCAGGTACTGGAGGAAATAAAAAAGCCCCTTGCATTTGCAAGAGGGATCACCACTTCCGGAGGGGAATGTACCCTGCACAGCCATTTCCTGGCGCAGCTCTTCGCCAAAGTCCATGAACTGGGAAAGTCCGCATTCATAGACACCAACGGACAGGTCCCACTCAGGGACCTGCCGTGGCTGATGGAGGAGATGGACAAGGCCATGCTGGATATTAAGTCCATGGACGAAAAGGAGCACCGTATGCTCACAGGCAGTTCCATGGACCTGGTGTTAGATAACCTGGATTATCTGTTGGAGGAGGATAAGCTTTTTGAGATCAGGACCGTGGTAATACCCGGATATTTGGATAACGCACACACAGTGGACGCTGCCAGCCGGATCATTGCCCGGGTCCCCTCCGTCCGCTATAAGCTGATCCGCTTCCGCAACTGGGGCGTCCGGGGAGAGCTGGCGGACCAAGTATCTCCCTCCATGGACCTGATGGAAACACTGGCCTGCATCGCCCGCTCCAACGGGGTGGAGGATATTGTGATCATTTAAGTTGCAAACAGGAGATATGAATAAAACCGGCTGGTTTCCCGGCCGGTTTTCTGCTCGCATCCATTTTTATCCACAGGCAATTTATTCCATATAACTCAGGGGATCGACCGCCTTGTCCTGGTGCTTCATCTCAAAGAATACATTGACGCCTTCTACGGAATAATACTTGGTAGGCTCCGATACATAGCCCAGGGTCTGTCCCTCTTTCAGGTATTCTCCCTCTGCCACGCATACTTCCTTAAGCTGTCCGCAGGTTGCTGTGTATTCGTTGCCCAGATCCATAACCACATAATTTCCGATCTCCTCGTTGGAGCCAACTTCCAGGATCCTGGCATTGGCAGGTGCGGCCACCGGTGTGCTTACATCGGACTGGATGATGATTCCAGGGTTGCACTTATACTGGTCGAGGGTGGGGAAATAGATGGTCTGGTCCATGCTGTAGTCCAGAAGCACATTGCCTCTTACAGGCCACTGCATTTTGCTGGCGTCCGTAAAGTTAAGCACAAGAGCGTCCGCCGCGTCTTTTCCTGCTCCTGCCTCTGCTGCCAGGTCATTGCCCTGGTTTTCGTTCTTTGCCACGGCTGCCTGGGTAGGAGCCGGGGTAACCTTTTGTGTGTCTTTTACTGCCTCGGAAGCGCCTGCTACCTGAGGTGTCTCCGGAGCTGTTTCCTGGGCAATCATTTCTGGCTGCGGCATTTCAAGGTATGGATTTGTCTCAGTACCTTTTCCTCTTTGTACGGTAATGACACCTGCTGCGGCTACAATAGTCAGCAGGCCTAACACTAGCATGACAAGAAATAACTTATCCTTGAGCATCTGGTTTACTTTCTCTTTCACGTTTATCACCTCGGTACTATTCTTACCAAACCAAAGCGACTTATTCAGAAATGAAAGTAATATTTTTATAAAAATAACCCAGGATTTCTTCCGCCTTCCACCCCGCCTTTGCCTTCTCATTGGCAGTGGCCTGGCTCAGTCCATAACCATGTCCGATCCCCTTTGCCACCGCCCTTATGCCATCCTCATAGGACTCCATGGTAAAGCAGGCGGACTTAAGCCCCAGGGCATATTGTATCTCCTCCCCGGAGTAACCTGCATTTCCTATCTGGACCTGGTCCACATAGCCGGATTCATCCCTGGAAACAATCTGTACCGTACCCGGGACCTGGGAAATATCCACCTGGCGCGTTCCTGTCTCCCCCTCCGGAATACCGTTGATTGCGGACACAAAATCCTCCTTTGAAAATACGGCGATCTGCATGTATCCCTCCGCCTCCACATCCCCTGGACAATCCGCCGGTTCCAGATAGGGGTGGGTGAAATCCCCTTTTCTTGTCATCCCCGCCGTGGCACGGCAGAACATGGGGTCTATGCATCTGTTTTCGTAGGTCATCACCACACCGGATGTGGCCTTAACCGCATCTTCCAGCTTTTTATAATACTGAGGAAAACGGCTGGATCCCCACAGGCTTTTCAGCTGCTCCGACTCCACATAATCCATGTCCAGGGCTGACTCGGCAATCTCATTTTCCTCCCCTGCGGCCTCCATCTGACGGCAGATATAGGTGCGGGCAATAATGGCCTGGGCTTTTAGTGCCTCCGGTTCATATTCCACCGGCATCTGTCTGGCGATCACACCGGGCAGGTATTCCTCCATGTCCATATAATAGGAGCCATTGCTTCTGTCAAGGAGTATCCTGCGCCTGCCGGACACCTCCTTCTGCTGCTCATACCGCAGCTCCTCCCCCCTGATGGTGCCTGTCCATGCAAGGGTTCCCACATAGGGCACCATAAGTCCTGTGACGGCTGCCCAGATAATGCGTTTGTTCACACGATCACCTCCCTCCTGTACCGGACGATCTGCCCTGCAGCGTGTTTTAAAACCCGCCTTGGGACACGTTTGAAATGCCTCTATCATCAATATATGTCCTGTCCTCCCGCCCTATGTGTCGCCTTTTCTGCAATCCAAAAATATCGCCGCACCGGCCTGGGCCAATGGGCGATATTTAGAAAATTATATGGTTTTAACCCGCTTACAGGCGGACACGCGGGCTGCTGAAGATACAGCGTTCACAAAAGCTCACCCCAGATATGCCTGGATCAGCCTGAAGGTGTTCTCCACCCCGTCCCGGTGGCTTCTCTCATAACCGTGGGATGCGTAAACACCGGGGCCGATCAGGGCGTGGCGGATATCGTGTCCTGCTTTTAATGTGGTTTCCACATCAGAACCGTAATGGGGGTATACGTCCACCGCATATCCGATCCCCTTTCCCTTGGCCAGTTCTATAAGCCTGCAGACGATCTCGTAATTGTACGGACCCCCGCTGTCCTTGGCACAGATGGACACCTGATGTTCCGTACACTGGAGCCCTTCACCCACACATCCCATATCCACGGACCAGGCCTCGGTAACGCCCTCCGGCACCGGGGATGAACCTCCGTGCCCCACCTCCTCATATATGGTGAAATGAACGTAAACCTTGCGTTCAGGAGTCACGGATTCCTCCTTCAAATATCTGGCATATCCCATGAGGATCGCGGCTGAGAGCTTGTCATCCAGAAAACGGCTTTTAATGTAACCGGATGCAGTCACCCTTGTCCTGGGCTCAAAGCACACATAATCCCCCGGCATGATACCAAGGGCAGCCGCCTCCTCCCTGGAACTTACCTTTTCATCAATAAGGATTTCCACCGTATCCCAGGTACGTGTGGTCTGTTCATACTCCCCGTTCACATGGACCGAGGCGTTGACCAGCTGGCAGGTACCCTCGTAAATACCATTGGACTTTGTGATGATCCTTACATTCTCAGCCTCCCCGTTGGCCGGCTTCATGCCGCCTATATTGGTCAGCTGAAGCCTTCCGTTCTCCTTGATCCTGGCCACCATGGCCCCCAGCGTATCACAGTGGGCCTCTAACAGGACCGCATTCTCCGGATCCCTTCCTCCCAGGTCCGCAAGGACGCCGCCCTTTACCGTAGGCCATGCAGTGATCCCCAAGGCCTCGCATTCCTTTAACAGATATTCCCTTACCTCCCTGCCGTAGCCGGAAGGGCTGTCAATGGCAAGCAGCTTCTGCGCCTGCTCCATTATGTACTCCACATATTTTCCAGAATCTGTCATCTCATTTCTCCTTTACCTGTCCCCTTCTCCTTTACTTGCCCCCTATGACCTGAGGGTTTTCCATGAACACATGAAACCATTTTATCAGAAATACGCTGCAACAACAAGAGGCAGGGCGGGAGCATGCGCGGACATGTGCTCCCATCCTGCCTTCTGCATCTTTTTACTGCGGATTTATACTGCGGCTTTTTACTGCAGCTTTATACTGTGGCATTACACTGCGGATCCGCACACGTTCAGTCCAGTGCATAGATCTTTTTATATTTCTCCTTCAGATACCTTACATAATATTCAGGATTAAAATCTTCCCCGGTGATATCCTTTAAGAGCTGGCGGCTGGTCTTCAGCTTTCCGTACTGGTGGATGTTCTCCCTCAGGTATTCACGGATAACGTCCACCTTTCCATCTTCCAGCAGGCCCTCAAAATCCATGGTCTTTTTCATATGGTAATACAGCTGCGCCCCAAAGGCGCTGCCCAGGGCATAGGAGGGGAAGTATCCAAAGGATCCCTGGGACCAGTGGATGTCCTGGAGCACTCCCTGGGCCGGATTCTCAGGGCGTATTCCCAGATATTCCTCATATTTGTCCGCCCAGATCTCAGGCAGTTTTTCCACGTCCAGGTTTTCCTCGATGAGCATTTTCTCAATCTCATACCGGATCAGCACATGAAGGCTGTAGCTCAGTTCATCCGCCTCAGTGCGGATCAGGCCGGGCGTTACCTTGTTGATGGCTTCCACAAACCGGTCCAGGTTCACATCCCCCAGCTGCTCCGGGAACATTTCCTGTACCTTCTTATAGATAGGTACCCAGAAGGCCCGGTTGCGGCCAATGATATTCTCAAAGAACCGGGACTGGGATTCATGCATTCCCATACTGGCTCCCTGCCCCGCCGGGGTCAGGGTCAGGTCATCCCGGATTCCCAGTTCGTAGATACCATGGCCTGCTTCGTGTATGACGGAAAAAAGGGAGCTGTCCATGCAGTCCGTATAATGTGTGGTGATCCGCACATCCTTATTGTGAAGATTGGTGGTAAAAGGATGGGCGCTGACCGCCATGACGCCCCGGTCAAAGTCAAAGCCCACATACGCTGCCAGGAAACGTCCCAGCTTTTCCTGCTTCTCCTCAGAATAATCACCTGTTAAAAAGCTGTCGTCAATCTGTTTTCCATCATCCACCACCTGCTTTAGGAAGGGAACCAGTTCTTTTTTCATCAGGCTGAAAAATTCGTCCAGATTCTCCATGGAGAAGCCCTTTTCATAATCATCCAGCATGACATCGTACAGCTTTTTCCCGTTCTTTTTGCGGTAGCCTGCAAATTTCTTCTGATAATCGATCACCTTTTTAAGTGTGGGGGCAAATGCATCAAAGTCCTGTTCCTGTTTTGCCTTTGCCCACACGCTGGTGGCCCTGGCCGTCAGCCGGGCAAAGTCCTGGTATTCGTCCTGGGGGATACATTCGATCTGCTCCAGCTCCTGGGATAGTTCCCGCACATTGGCTGCCTCCGCCTGTGAAAGCCCGCCTTCCTCGCCGCACTGCTTCAGCAGTTTTCTCATCTCGTCACAGGTGACTGCCTGGAAATATTCCCCTGACAGCACACCGATCACATGGGACGTCAGTTCTCCGGCCTCCTTGGGCGCCAGCGTCTCATTGTCCCACTCAAATAAGGTCATGGCAGTCTTGATGGCCATGGCCTTGTCCATGTATGTTTTTAACTTGTCGTATGATTTTGCCATTGTAATGCTCCTTTCCGCTTCCTGTCCGCTCCTGTACTGCAAAAGGACACTCACAGAGAGTGTCCCCGCAGACCGCGTATTTATGCATAGATGCAGGGTTGATAGTATATACGCTACCATATATTTCCATGGGTTGCAATGCATTTTCAGGAAATTCTTTTTCAGCCCTGGAAAACGGGCTCAATGGCTGTATCCGGCAATATGATGCAGATTCTGGTGCCGCCATCCGGTGTCAGTTCCGCATATAAAGCGGCTTCATCCCCATACAGATATTTGACGCGTTCTCTTGTCATATTAAGTCCAACCGATCCCTCTTTTCCTTCGTTGATCCGCTTTATTTGATCCATATCCATACCGCTTCCATTGTCCTCTACCGAAAAGTACCTGTTACATCCCCTTTTGCAACAGACAATTTTAATATACCGGTCTTCCTGTTCATGGATAAAAGCGTGTTTGAATACATTCTCCACAATGGGCTGGAGCATGAATTTAGGAACTTTTGTCTTGCACAGCTGCGGATCCACATCAATCTTTAATTGGTAGATTCCGTCATATCTGCGGTTTATGACATCAATATAATGCAGGGTATATTCCAGATCCGTCTGCAATTCCTCTGTCACATTATCCGAATCCAGTATATATCTCATCATGAATATTACATCATCCACCAGTTCGCTGCATTCCAGCTCATCCTCCCGGATTAATTCCAGATTCAGCAGATTCAATACATTATAGATAAAATGTGGATTTAACTGGAGATTCAGTTCTTTTAATTTGGACTCCTGGTAAAGACGTATGGTTTCATAATTCTGCATGGTCAGCTTCTGAACATTATCATTCATCCGATTATAAGTGTGGATCAAGTTCCGAAACTCTGCACTCCCCTTTTCCCTGATCCGGTGATCTGGATTATCCTCAACCAAAGCCACCTGATCGGTCAGATCCATAACCGGATGTACAACAAGACGGCGGATAGCCAGCGAAAATGCTGCAGTGCTGATTATGATCATGGTAAAAATCATAAAGCTGCTTTTTCTCAGTTGTGACAAATATAGTCCATGAAACTCTTGTTGATCAATTGCAAACACGGATGTCCATCCCGTAACCGTGGATTTGCTATATGATATCATCCATTTTTTCCCACCCATCTCAACCATCCCGCTTCCGCTTTTTTCTTCACATATCTGAGATGGCCAGTCTGCATGGATCACGGTTCCAATCCTGTTCTTATCCGTATGAGATATGATGCAGCCATTTGGATCAATAATAAAATATTCGATGTTTTGATACTCTGGGATCGTGAGAAAAACATCATCCCAAAATCCATCTGTAAAATTGATTGTCAATATCTGGTATCCCTTTGAAGTTGGAGTTTTCTCATTCCTTAGATTTTTAACCATGGAAAACATATAATAATAATCAATATTAGTAAACTGTTCTAATTCAGGCTGGCCATACATTTCATAGAACTTATAAGTCGGAACCCATGACAGCCGTTTCCTGCTCTCTTTTCCGATTTTATACAGTTCCGATTTTTCAAAGCTCGCATAAGGAATATAATTCTGGTTCAGTGAAATCCCGAAATTATACCGCTCCGTCATAATGTTGACCGAATAAATGTCCGGAGATGAAAGGAAATACCGGTCGGCAACCTTTTTGAGTTCTCCGTCCAGGAAATACAGCCTTCCCTGATCATCGGTATTTTCTGATTCTGCCAGCAGTCTCCGGGTATCCTCATCTGCCAGAAAACCAAATACATATTCCTTTGCAAGTTGTAGTTTAGAATCTGCTATCTGATTGGATTTTTGTACCAGGTTTCTGATATCCGCCGTTACCACTTCATATAAAATTTTCTGGCTCTCTATGTAGCAGAATATGGTGATAGAGGGAACAAGCACCATCAGCATCCCTATATAGAAGAGATGAAATTGAAACTGCAGGCTTGCATTTTCAAGCCTGTGTTTCCATCCAATCAAGTTCTGAATCATTTTTCTCACAATCATTGGTAACCATCCTGTATTTTTGTGGGGTAAGCCCGATCTCTTTTTTAAATGATTTGATAAAGCTAATGTAATCACTGTATCCGGCTTTTATTGCGATTTCGTATACCTTCATGCCAGTATCCCTCAGCATTTCACAAGCCTTTTTCATCCGTACGCGTGTCAGATACTCTTTAAAACCAATTCCCATAAAAGCTTTAAACATGCTGCTGACATAAGATGGGCTTAAGTGTATATAATCGGAAAGACTGACCAGCGACACCGGTTCCGAATAATGCTCATTAATATAATGTCTGCACCGTTTCATATTTTCAGCCATATCCGATGCACTGTCATTTTTCACAACACTAAACAACTGCTCAATCGCATTCTTCAAATTGCCGCATAAACCAGCACAATCTTCTTCATACATGAGATTCTGTTCTATCTTTTGCAGAATGTCTGCTCCGCTCTCTGTGGAATAAAACTCACTTACATAGCTTGCCCCGCTCCGAAACAAATAGATAAACTGCCTGACCAGTAAGTCCAACTCCACATCGGCACTATGTCTGCACAAATCATTGAATCCCTTCTGTACCGCTTCCTTTAACTGCTGTTCTCCCATTGCGCGCCACCCGGAAACTTCCGTCACGCCTGCCTCAAAAAAACGCATAGGGCTGCCCGTTTCATTTTCCTCCAAACTCTCCTTATATTGCTGGCACCGGCCGTGGTTCATTACATATCCATACCTCAGAGCTTTTAATGCCTGCCTGTAGCAAATGCCTATCTGACCGGTGAGGTTATAGGATAAACTGCTGATACCTGCCGCAAATGCAATCCCCATTTCCTTTTCCACCTGCCTCATTACATGCTTTAGAAGGCCCTGAGCCTGTTCACGGCTGTCCTCATTCACGTCACCTGCAACAACAAGGATCTCCAGGCTGTTCCAGTCTCCAATTCCGGTGAGGATCTTTCCGCACACCTGGAGATGTCCGTATATCATCTGCTGGATCTTTGGCACAATGGAATATTGCAGATAACCAGAAGAGTACAGTTCCCTGATCCTCTTTCGCTGTGTCAGCCTGATCACAACTGCAAAGCCCATATTACACGGGAACAAACTGCATATTTTCTTCCGTTCCTCTTCTTTCAGATTCTGTTCGATCCATCTTGAAAGGAGTCTGTTGATCTCTGACGGTGTCAAAGACCCCAGTATGGGAAGTGCTGTTTCACGTTCCTGCGCCTGCTGCCTTCTCTGTTCTACCCGGCCTATGTGCTTCTTTATCTGCTGGCTCAGCCTGTCTATCTCCTTTCGTGAAACGGGCTTTAACAGATACTCATCCACGCCCTTTCGGATTGCGGTCTGTGCAAATTCAAAATCATTGTACGCAGATATGATGACAACCATCATGTCATCATCCCGTATAATATGTGAGAGAAGCTGGAACCCGGTCATTCCCGGCATTTTGATGTCCAGCAAAAGGACCTCCACCTCATGTTCCAAGAGATATTCCATAGCTTCCGTGGAATCGCCAAAGGTTTCAATCTCGTACTCCGGACAAAAGCGCCTGAGTATATCCCCCAAAAGCCTCAGCTGACTGTATTCATCATCCACAACAACGATCCTGGCCATTCTACCATCTCCTTTTACGCTATTATAAAACGCACTTAAGGATGCCGGCAGAAACAAAACTGCCAGCACCCTTTGCTGCTTCTATTACGCCTGCATCCATATGAGCATTTCTCCAAGGCCGCGATTTCCCCAAAGATGGTACGGCACTGCCGTAACCTCTGCTGCTTTTCGTTTCGCTGCCCGGTTGTCACGATATAAGGGACTTCCCCAGTCTTCCATATCTGATACGTATCCCTTTAACTTTAGAACAGTAATTCCCCCGAACAGGCTGCTCTGCTCTGCTCTCGCAGGCACTGTGACATCCACCTTAAAATCATGAAGGTTCTTAAAATTATCAGCTTCCTCCAGGCAATATACAATGGGTCCCCGCATAACAGCTGCCTTTCCGCAATTCTGTCTTACTCGCGGATTCGTCCAACAAAAACGCGGTTCCATAGAAAGAGACAACCGTACACAATCACCTGAATTCCAACTGCGCCTGATTGCAGCGTACCCCTTTGAACAGCTGATCGGTTCCAGCTTTCCATTAACTGTAACTTCCCACTCATCACACCATGCCGGTATCCTCAAATTCAAGCCGAACACAGTATCGGCCGGACAATCTACAGCAATACATATGTCCCCCTCCCATGGATATAAGGTTTCCTGGGTAATACGCACCTCACCTGTACCTGTGGGGATACTTGCACTGCTGTTGTTATATAAATGAACATAAATATTGGTATCATCAGATGAGTACATATATCCACCCAGCATTGACAGGGTTCTGGATATATTGGCAGGACAGCAGGAAATTGTAAACCATTTGTTCCTGGACGGACTTATCCTGTCATCTGTCTGGAGAACAGAACTTCCTTCTTCAAACAGCTTGGGGTACATCTCCATGTAATTGGCATAGAAGAATGCATCTCCCTCATACGAAATACCGCTTAATATGCCGTTATATAATGTCCGTTCCATCATATCCGCATATTTTCCATCCATCTCCAGGTGCAGCATTCTGTGAGCCCACATTAACAGTCCAATGGATGCGCACGTTTCACTGTAATTCCTTTCATTGGGCAGGTCATAGGAAAAGGAAAAGCGTTCACACTCCTGCGACTGTCCAATTCCGCCCGTTATATATACCTGTGAAGAAATCAAAGCATCCCACAATCTCACCAGTGGTTCGCGAAGCGAGCTGTCTTCTCTGGCCAGGTCCGCCATGGCACAATACAGATACATTGCCCGGACCGCATGTCCTGCCGGTTCCTTCAACTCCCTTACAGGAGCATTGGCGCTAAACTGAGCAAATGCTCCTTTTGACGGCAGATAGTATTTATATACCCGTTCCTGATTTCTTTTGGGTATTACCATTGGGTCCAGCTCATCCTGTTTCTTATTCCCCCATTGGTTAACAAAAAAACTCCCAATGTCGTATGCGGGTTCTACCCTTTCGTTTAGGTCGATTCCCTGACGCCTGGCCTCATCCTCAAAGAAATAGGGCTGCGTCCCTCTCTGATTTACCAGGTATTCCGCCAACTCCAAATGCTTTTTATTGCCCGTTATATGATAGAGCCTGATTAAGGCCAGCTCCAATTCAGGATGGCCGTCATATCCGTGGATCTTTCCCTCGTCCGCCCCAATCCGACTGTCAATATAATCAATGTATCTGCACATGATATCTAACAGTGTTCTCTTACCTGTTGCCAGATAATAGGCTACTGCCGCCTCGGTCAGGTGTCCGGCGCAGTACAGCTCGTGCATCATCATCAGATCCGTGAATTCTTTCTCCGGGCAAAACATAGTAAAGTAGGAATTAAGATACCCGTCCGGACGCTGCACACTGCCTAACAATTCGATTATTTCATCCATCTGCTGCTCCAGAACAGGATCATGTTCCACAGCCAGGGAGTACGCGGCGGCTTCTATCAATTTTCCATGGTCGGAATCCCAGAAATGGTGGGGGGTCTGTTTCTGTGTTGGAGACCACTGCTGTTTCAGCAATTCAAAACGGCCGGTGCTTGTATACTTTTCATAGAGATAGGGAATTGTCACATCTCTATTAACCCGTTGATGATCTCCCCAAAAACCACCTTCCACCCGGACACATTTCCACAAAACCGGCTCTATCTTTTTGTTCATCATACTAATCCATCATCCTTTCAATCCCGTTGTGGCAATTCCTTCCACAAAATACTTCTGCCCCACAAGAAATACCAATACCACTGGTATAATTGCCGCACACGCTGCAGCCATCATTAAATGCCATTCTGCGTTGAAATATCCAATAAAGGTACGCAGACCAAGCTGGATCGTGTACTTTTTATCGGAATTCAAATAAATCAATGGATTAATCAGGTCATTCCATGAATTGAGAAACGTAAACAATCCCACGCAGGTCAGCGATGGTTTTGACAACGGAAGAATGATCTGTGTAAAAACAGCCCAGTGCCCTGCTCCGTCCACAAATGCCGCCTCGTCCAGTTCCTTAGGTATGGTTCTTATAAACTGGCGCAGAAGAAATATATTAAACATTCCCCCGCCATATACACTGGCAATTCCCATACAAAACCATGTGGGTACGATCATGGGTATAAATGTATTAATGAATCCCAACTTTTTCCACATAATAAAGTTAGGTATCAAGGTAGTGAAATATGGGAGTATCATAGTAGACATCAATATGGTGAATACCGTGTCCCTATAGTTCCACTTAATCCTGCTTAAGCCGTATGCACTCAATGAACAGCTTACCAAAATGCCCATAACACTGAAACAAACGATCAAAACTGTGTTCAGAAAATACCGTACAAACGGCAATGCTGTAAGGGCATCCCTGTAATTTTCAAACCGCCACCTGGTGGGTATCCACACCGGCGGATTCCTGAACATATCCTCAATTCCCATAAATGAACTGCGTACAAGCCAGTAAAGAGGCATGATCCATATGGACGCCAACAGGATCACCAATAGATAAAAGGCTATTTTTTTTATTACTTTCATGTATCTGCGCGCCATACACGTCACTCCTCATCTGAATAAAACACCCAGTATTTTGATGTTTTAAATACAATCCCGGTAATGATAGCAATCACCACAAATAAGATCCATCCCAATGCGGATGCATACCCCATATTGGAAAACTCAAATGCCTGTCTGTACATATAATATGTATAAAATAGAGTGGCATTGTTTGGCCCTCCTGCGGTTATAACAGCCGCGGGCATAAATCCCTGCAAGCTTGCAATAAGGAACATCAGACCGTTAAAAAATACAATGGGAGTCATCATCGGAATGGTCACATACATAAATTTATGCAGGGAATTTCCGCCGTCCACCTCCACTGCTTCATAGAGCTGCCTGGGCACTCCCTGTAAACCGGCCAGGAAGACCACCATCACATTTCCCGCAGTCCACGAAGTGATCAGCAGCAGAGAACGCAGTACCGTGCTCTCACTGTAAATCCACTTACTTCCCGTAAATCCAAGCCCTTTCAAAATGATATTGAATAGTCCAAAATCAGGGCTCATCATCCACATAAACACCATGGCCGTGGCGACATAGGGAATTATGGTGGGTATATAAAATACCGCCCGAAAAAATGGGCGAAACCTCATCGACCTGTGGTCCAGCAGCATTGCTATGGCAAATCCTGTTGTCATACAGACGATTACGTTCATTACAGCAAAATGAAGAGTGACGGACAATGCCTGGTAAAAGAATGTATCCTGTCCTGAAAACATGCGTTTAAAGTTCTCCAGCCCCACAAAATGCGGGGAACTGGAGGTCGTATATTCTGTAAAACCCAACACAAGACTGGCGAGCATGGGGCCAAGCGCAAAGCAGATAAAACCAAGGATGGCCGGAAGCGAGAACAGGATACCTATCATATTTTCTTTACGCCTTTTGTGCTTCACATATTTGCTTTCCATGGCTCTCCTCCTCAAACCGCTATTTATCGTATCTTCCCTTCAAAAGCTTCTCCACATCCGGCGCGATCCGGTCCAGCGCTTCCTGGACGCTTTCATTTCCCAGGAATGCACTTTCCAGAGCAGGCGTTACCAGTGCATTGATTTCCGTATAATTTTTCACGTACCCGGAAGGATTTGCAGCCACATATCCGTCCAGGACCACCTCCACATGGCTTCCCATATATCCGGAAGGATGAGCCGGAGCCACAGTAGCCCATGTATCAAGCAGATCCTTTTCCTGATAGTAATCAGTCAAAAGAGGCATCCACAGTCCGGACGCGTAAAGGTCTATATTATTACCTGGGTCCATGAGCCATTTCCAGAGTTTAAAGGTTTCCTCCGGATGCTGGGTCGATTTAAAGATTCCCGCCGTACCCTGAGCCGGGCAGGTAGCATAAACCCCTTCTTTAAAGACCGGCAGCACACCTACATCAAACTCCGTATCCCCCAGGCCCAGATCCAGCGCTACCCACGCGCCGGCCCAGATCATTGCCGCCTTATCGGTCTGAAGCGCTACAGCCAGAGACGGAAGTGCCTTTAATTCCGATGGGTTCGGAGCAACATGGTACACATTAACAAGATCGGAAATAGTCTGGAGCGCCTCTACGGACTGTGGTTGATTTAACGTCCATTTCATCCCATCCTCACTGACATAACTTCCTTCATTGGAATACACGGCACCCATATACTGCTGTACACCGAAATCAAACATAAGGCCGTACTGGACAATATTGGTTGGATCGAAATCCGGATCAGCAGCATTTCTCCCCTGGGAATCTAATGTAAGTTTCTGCGCCAGTGCAATAAACTCATCCATTGTCAGGGCATCTTCCACCGAAGACGGCAGTCCTTCCACACCTGCATTTTCAAATATCTTCTTGTTATAAAACATGGCGAATAATTCGGTTGCCGTATTTAAACCATACGCCGCATCCGGAGAATAATACCGGTAAGCAAAATCCAGATAATCCTTTCTGTCGATATCCGGGTCCTGATCGATCAAATCCAAAATATTATACAGCTTGCCTGATTCTGCCAGGGGCATTGCAAAATAATCCCTCAGATTAGCCAGATCCGGCTCTTCCCCGCCCGCTATCATTGCACTTAATTTTGCCTCATAATCCGCCGGAATATGGATGATCTCCACTTCAATGTTGGGATTCTGTGCAGTAAATGCCTCACAGGATTTTGTAATGGCGTCCTTTTCATTCGTGCTGCCCCAAAAGGAATAACGCAGTTTAATCTTCTCCTCCTGCTTGTTTTCCTGTGTTTTTCCTGTTGTTCCGTCTTCTGTGCCACTAGTGGTGCTTTGGCATCCCGGAAGCGTAAACATGCAGGCAAGACTCAGGACCATACATAATAATTTCTTCTTCATAAGACCCCTCCTAACATAATTTTTTTATGCCTGTTCCCAATACTTTGTACTTCAATCATACCGTATTTGGAGCCTTGTTTTATAGAGGCATTTTATTCAAAAACTATACTTTCTTTGAAACTTTTGTTCATCTGCATCCAGTATACCATTCTCCGGGATACCATACCATCCGTGTACTCTCCAACCGAAATCATAGGGCACTCCATGTTCAGAGAAAGGGTGTCTGATCATATGTACAAGAGACCGGATTTTGGACCGATATCGTAAGCGGAAGATGTGCCAGAGAAAATACACTGCATCAAAAGGCGCCCCGGTCATCCCGGCGCGCCCTTATATGCGTTACTATTTACTTAAAAATACTTCTTGCTTCCCCAAAGATTACTCTTCTTTAAATCCAGATACTCATTATAAGCCTTTTCCAGTATCTGCTTCTCATTAGAAAACTTCAGCAGATGGTATGCCTCATAAAATTTATAATATCCTGAATCCAGAAAGTATTCTTCCCGCTGTGGTTTGCTGTAATAGCTGTCGGCCATCATCAGATACCAGTGTACGTCCTTTTCCACCACATCCTGCGGGGTATTAAAGGAGTATTGGCTCTTGCCGATATACTTGATAATGGATGCACTGACACCGGTCTCCTCTTTCACTTCCCGGAGCGCCGTTTCCTTATATTCTTCGCCAGCTTCTACTGTTCCCTTAGGCAAAACCCATCCTTCATATTTATTCTTATAATTTTTGTAAAGGACGAGAATCTTCCCTCGAAATATAACCACACCGCCGCAGCTCGTTGCTTCAATCATTGCAATCCCTCCTGGTGTTGGTGTGAACCTGGTTGTAATACAGCCCTGATCATTCACAGGGCCGTGCTAACCATAACTGGTCTTAGTATACAACTTTTGGAAGGGATATGCAAGGTTTATCTGTGTTTTGAATTGGGAGGTAATTGGGAATTATACTTGGAGATTTTACATTTTTATTTATTTTTCCCCTTGTTGCCCCATCTGCTTCTTTCCGTTAATCCAGCCCATTCATACCATTAAACACCTTTTCCGCCGTAATGGGCAGCTCCCTGATCCGAACCCCCACTGCGTTGTACACTGCATTGGCAATGGCAGGTGAAGGCGTGTTGATCACGATCTCACCAATGGATTTAGCTCCGTAAGGCCCTGTGGGCTCGTAGCTGCACTCAAACTCCACCTGTACGTTTCCAACATCCTGGCGGCTGGGAACCTTGTACTGCATAAATGAGTTTTCATGCACTCTGCCTGTTTCAGAGTAAGTCACATCCTCATACAGGGCCATACCGATTCCCTGGGCCAAACCGCCCTCGGTCTGTACCCTTGCCAGGTTGATGTTCAGAGGAGTGCCGCAGTCCACGGCTGCCACAAAACGGATCAGCTTCACATCCCCTGTCTCCGTATCCACTTCCACCTCTGCGGCTCCTGCCATAAAAGGCGGCGGGGACACAGGTGAGGAATGGGACTCCGTGACCTGAAGGGCGTCCTCATTGCTGCACATAACTCGGTTTCCTATGTCTTTGATGGTCATCTCTTTCCTGGTCCCGTCCTCCTCGCAGGAAAGCTTGTATACGCGTTTGCCGTCAAACTCCAGCTCGTCCTCCCTGCACTCCAGGTACCTGGCTGCCTTGTGCAGGATCTTCTTTTTCAGGGCTTCGCAGGTTTTTACCACTGCCATACCGGTAAGGTATGCCGTACTGGAAGCATAGGAACCTGAATCATAGGGTGAGATGTCGGTGTCGGTTCCGTAGACCACAATGTCCTCCAGTTCACAGCCCAGACTTTCCGCAGCCACCTGAGCCAGGGTGGTGTCACATCCCGTGCCCATGTCCGCGGCTCCGATCATCAGGCTGTAGAAACCATCGTCATTGACCTTCACACACACACTGGCCACATCCACGCCGGAGATGGCAGAGCCCTGCATGGCCATGGCAAGTCCCACGCCGCGCACCTTTGTACCGCTCACTGCCCTTCTGGGGTATTTCTCATCCCAGCCTATCATTTCCTTGACCTTTGCAACGCAGCGGTCCAATGCACAGCTGTTGGCCGGCTCACCGTAGTAAGCAGGCATAATGTCCCCTTCCTTTACCATGTTCAGCTCCCGCATGGCCACAGGGTCCATGCCCATCTGGGCCGCCAGCTCACTGACAGCTGACTCCACAGCAAAGATCCCCTGGGTGGCCCCGTATCCCCGGTATGCGCCTGCGGACATACGGTTGGTGTAAACCACGTCATAGGCAAACCGGAATGCCTTGGGTGTGCGGTACAGCGGAATGGACTTATGGCCCGACAGTCCCACTGTGGTCGGTCCGTGCTCACCATAGGCGCCTGTGTTGGACAGAGTGTACACATCCATTGCCTGCAGGACTCCTCTGTCATCGCAGCCCAGCTTTACCCGCACTTCCATCTCATGGCGGGGTGAGGATGCGATTTGGGACTCATAGCGGCTGTATATGATCTTAGCGGGCTTGCCCGTCTTCATTGTGACAATGGCGGGATAAACCTCTGCCACCACGGTCTGTTTGGCGCCGAAGCCGCCGCCGATCCGAGGCTTGATCACCCGGATCCTGGATTTGGGAACGTCCAGGGCATGGGCAAGGATACGCCTTGTATGGAAGGGCACCTGGGTGGATGCCACGATATTCAGGCGCCCGTACACATCCATGTAAGTGTATGCCCGGAATGTCTCCATCATGGCCTGCTGGTTTGCCTTTGTATGATACACGCGCTCAATGACATGGGTACACCCTGCAAACGCTTCCTCCAGGTCTCCATGGGTCTCCTTTCCCGAGGCGCACAGGTTCCTCCTGTTGTCGGCGCCCACATCGCAATGGCTCTCCCAGCTGTCCTCAGGGTGCACCAGGATGTCCCCATCCTTGGAGTCATGCATGTCCAGCACCGGCTCCAGCACTTGGTACTTCACACGGATCAGGCGCATGGCATGGTCCACGGCCGCCTCAGTTTCACCGGCCACAACAGCCACCGCATCCCCCACAAAGCGCAGGCGCTCATCCAGGATCAGCCTGTCGTAAGGGCTGGGCTCCGGATAGGTCTGCCCTGCCATGGTAAAGCGTTTCCGGGGCACGTCCTTATGTGTGATGATACACTCAATGCCCGGGATCTTAACCGCTACCGCGCAGTCGATCTCAGTGATCAGCGCATGGGCATAGGGGCTTCTGAGCACCTTTACCACCAGGCAGTCCTTCAGCGCCAGGTCATCTGTAAACACAGGCTTTCCTGTCACAAGCGCCTTGGCATCTTTTTTAATCACCGGCGCGCCTACGATACGGAAATTCCTCATCTGTAAATTCTCCATCAGACATCACCTCCCACGCCATTTTTCCTGTCCAGATATTGTTTCACCGCCCGCAGCTGGGACATGTATCCGCTGCAGCGGCACAGGTTGCCTGACAGATATTCCCGGACCTCATCCTCATCCGGATGGTCCAGCTCCTTTTCCATGGCCAGCACATTCATGATAAACCCGGGGCTGCAGAATCCGCACTGCTCCCCGCCCTCAGCTGCCAGGAACATGCCGAACTCCTCCGCCTCCTTCTGAAGGCCCTCCAGTGTGGTCACATGGCGTCCGTCCACGCGCACTGCCAGGGTGGAACAGGAGAGCACCGGCTTTCCGTCCAGCCATACCGTACACAATCCGCAGTTAGCTGTCTCACAGCCCCGTTTCACGCTGTAACACCCCAGTTCCCTTACCAGGTCCAAAAGAATTACATCCGGCTCCACATCCGCCTGCACATTTTTTCCGTTTAACCGAAACTGTATATTCATCCTATGGTCACACTCCTTCCTGTGAGACGTTCCATCAGGCGGCGGATATAGACAGATGCCAGCTGACGGCGGTACCGGCTGCTTCCCCTGGTATTAGTGCCATAGGTAAATGAATCAGCCGCCTCACGGGCCAGCTGGGCCAGGCTGTCATAACCGTCATCCGTGATGGTTACCACCTGGGCCTTGGACGGTCTGGCCCCCACAGCCACATACCAATTGCTGCCCCTGCGGGATACACAGCAGGCCAGAAGCGGAAAATCCGTACTGCTGTTCCTCTGTGTGGTATAGGCCGCCTTGCGCCCGTCCTTTTTTATGATCACGCGCACCAGGATATCCTTGTCATCCCTGCGCACCGGTCTTTTTGCAAACTCGGACAACGGCATGATCCCTCCGTGGTAAAGCTCCACATAGGTGTCCAGAGCCATCATGCATGTAAGAATGTCTGAAAAACCGAAGCGGCTGTAGATACTTCCTCCCACAGTTGCACAGTTGCGCATCTGCACTCCCACAATGTGACGGGTACATTCCCTGAATATGCCGCCAAAATACTGGTTCAGCCCCTGGTGTGTCTCTATCTGGCGCAGGGTGCTCATACATCCGATCCTGAATTCCTCCCCTGTCTCCTCTATCTGATCCAATCCCAGACCTGACAGGTCCACGATCGTACGCTTTGTCACATTGGTCATCTTCAGCCAGACCATTCCGCCCACTACCAGGCTGCTGCGTTTCTGGCACAGCTCATAAGCTTCTGCCAGGCTGTCCACTTTTACATAATCTTCCGCTCGAAACACGCGCGTTCTCCTTTCTTGTCATAGACACTTAGCAAGATAATCGTGCAACACTTCCCTTTCCCTGGACCGGGTTTGAAAAAGCTCCGGTATATAAGGAGATAAAAGGGCAAAACAAACAGGGAGATTATAACATGAAATCTCCCTGTTTTCTACAAATATCGTTATTCTTTTACAAGATAAGACCGGTTTCACCGGCTCATATAAATATCAAACAATTGCCGCGCAATGGGCGCCGCCGCCCTTCCTCCGCTGCCGCCTTCCTCCACCAGCACGGTAACCACCAGCCTGGGTGACTCGGCCGGGGCAAATCCCGTAAACCAGGCATGTGTCTCCTTCCCGGTCTCAAACTCCGCCGAACCGGTCTTGGCCGCCACCGTATAGGCATCCGTGCGCACACCGGAACCTGTCCCCTCTGTCACAACCGCCCGCATCAGCTCCGTAAGTCCGGCCGCCTCCCCGGCTGTCATCAGGCTTCCATAGGCGGAGGGCATAAACCTCTTTATCTCCTCGCCCCCGGCCGACTCAACCGAACTCAGGAAATAGGGCTTCATCAGGGTCCCGCCATTGGCAATGGATGCTGTTATCATGGCGTTGTGAAGAGGCGTGATCTGGGTGGTTCCCTGCCCGATGGATGTCTGGAGTATTTCCCAGGTATCGGCCCCCGGCCCCATTTGGAAGGAGCTCTGTTTATAGGGCATCCCTGCCACAGGAAGGGGCGAATCAAACAGCAGGCTTTTTGCTGTTTCCCTGAATTTTCCCAGGTTCAGGTCCAGCCCCAGGCTGGAAAATGCACCGTTGCAGGAATTTGCAAATGCCAGGGTGAAATCCTGATGGCCGTGGGCCGTGCTGTGGTAGCATTTAATCCTGTAATCCCCATTCTCGTACACGCCCCTGCAGTCAAACTGATAGTCCCTGTAATTGTCCGGATGCTCCCTCATATATTCCAGGGCGGTCACGATCTTAAAGGTGGAGCCGGGCGGGTACAGCCCCTGGGCCGCGCGGTTTAACAGCTGGCCCTCCCTATTCTCCCCTGATGTCAGAACATCCCAGTCCTGAAGCAGCGTATTGGGGTCATAGCCCGGTTTTGAAACCATGGCCAGGACCTTGCCCGTATCCGGCTCCATGGCGATCACAACGCCTTTCCGGTCCCCCAGGGCAGCGTAAGCTGCCTGCTGTAGCTGGGCATCCAGAGTGGTATAAACATTATCTCCCAGGTTCTTGTGGCCTGCCAGTTCATTGGCCACCTGTTCCACCAGGTTCACATGGGATGTGAGCAGGTAAAAGTTAGCCATGGCCTCAATGCCGGTTTTTCCCTTGGTGGAATAGCCCACCACATGGTCAAAGACACTGCCGAAATCGTAGACCCGTGTCTCATTCCCCTCCCCATCCACCTGGGTCTGAGCCAGAACAGTGCCGTCCGCTGCCAGGATCTTCCCCCTGACGATCCGGTCCGAAAAACTGTCCAGGCGGGCATTGTACGAGTTATTGATCACATCCTCGCTCCTGACCTGGAGAAAATACCCCAGATACACGGCCAGTCCCAGGAACACGGCCACCATGAGATAAGTGACCCCCAGAATGTTTTTATTAGCCCTTGGATTGGGATTTGCTTTTTTTGCCATGGTTCCATCTCCTTCCTTTGAGCATATCCGAATACCGGCCTGCCGCCGCGGACCAGGTTCTAGCCTTCCTCCAGCTCCTCCTGGTCATTGCGCTTCAATATATACAATCCCTGGATCATGCCAAACAGGATAAATGTGCTGAGTATGGAGCTTCCCCCATAACTTACAAAGGGCAGGGTCACCCCGGTGGAGGGAATGAACTTTGTCACGCCGCCCACGGTCAGGAATACCTGGATTATATATTCCATCCCCAGGCCAAAGGCGATCAGTTTATAGAATACAGCCTGCATGCTGGTGGCGATCATCATGAACTGGATAAAACATCCCAGGCAGATGAGGAGCACACAGATGGCAAAGATGCCTCCCATCTCCTCGGACACAGCGGAAAAGATAAAATCCTTTTCCACCACAGGGATCTTTCCCGGCATCCCCTGGCAGAGTCCCATGCCGAACCAGCCGCCCGTGCCAATGGCAAACAGGGACTGGGTGATCTGATACCCCTTGTTGTCAATGTCCGCCCAGGGATTGCTCCAGGCCAGGACCCTGCGCTTAACATGGTCAAACAGCTGGTAGGCCCCCACGGACGCACCCGCTCCCAGAATGGTTCCCGCCCCCAGATAAAACCAGTTATTGGTGGCCACAAACAGCATGAGCAGGTAGGTGATAAAAAAGATCAGAGCGCCCCCAAGGTCCTTGGACAACACCATAATAAGCACATGGGCAGCCGCCACAGCGGTTGCTGTCACAACTGTCTTAAAGTCCGTGGACTGGTAAAACATGGAGGCTGTAAAGAGCACAAAGGTGAGTTTCACAAACTCGGAGGGCTGTACGGAAAATCCTCCAAACGTCAGGGACAGCTGGGCGCCAAAGCTTTCATTTCCAGTCAGGTATACAATAAGAAGCACCAGGATCCCGGCTCCCGCGTACACCCACTGAAGCTTATACAGCTGCCACACCCGCTCCATCACATAGGGGACCAGCCAGGACAAAGCCGCTGATATGACCACGATCACAAACTGGCGCACCGCCTTATCCAGCCCCTTGTCCAAGGACAGCCTGGTGAGCATGATAAAACCCACGCAAAGCAGCATGCACGTATTGTTCACCAGCAGACGGGAGACATTCCGGTACAGGAAACGGTACATATAGATATAGCACAGAAAGAACACCACCTGGGCCACGTAAAATGCAATGAGCATCATCTTAACGCTTTCATTCCCGGTCTTTAAGTACATGACCAGGTACGCCAGAAAATGGATGGAGAACATGGCCCGGTTCTGTCCGCCGCACACCCTCCGCTTCTTTTCCATATCCTGAAAGGAAAAAAAGCGGAAGTTGGCATAGGTGTAAACCGCCATCAGCAGTATCATCAGATATTTTGAAACCTCAACGATCAGATTGGTCATAAACGTCACTCCACTCCGCGCTTAAAATGTCCCCTGGTAAAATCCTTAAAGGGAGGTTCAGCCGTTTCCCCGCCCATAAAGGCCTTGGAAAACGCTTCCAGTACCTTACCTGTCTGCTGCCCGTCCTCCACTGTAAACTGAAGACGGACACGAGCTGTACCCATGCGCCGGATCAGGCCTTCATTTCCCAGCAAAGACAGGGGGGACGGATTGTAGATGGTATTGTAACAGAAATGGCAGTGATTTTTCACCATCAATACTGCCCCGGTCCGGTCCTTCATCCTTAACAGGCCGCGTTTATGGGTACATGACTTAACGGTCCTGGTTATGCATTGGGCCGACACCATCATGGGCGCATATCCGTATACCACCAGTTCTCCCGGCACCCCGGCACGGCTGCAGGCCGCAAGCACAGGCTCCAGTTCCCGGCTGTTAAGCTCCCACGGCATGGTCACTGCCCGGGGTTCCCTTGAAGCCAGTTCGCCAATGGTCCTGCTGTTCCAGGCGTAAACAGACGCGTCCGTTATAAACGGCAGGGCGATCTGCTGGTCCTCCAGCCACCGGATCTCTTCCAGGGCGCGGACCACCACTCCGTCAAAGCCTGCATGTTTAAGTTCCGTCATATGGTCTTTAAAAAACACAAGGGCATGGCTCCTGAAAATATGGGGCAGGGTGAGATAACAGGATTTCCCCCTCTTATGACACCGGTCCGCCGTACCCTTCCATGTGTCCGGACCGAACCCATCCGCATCCACATACACATCGGAAACCTCCTGCTGCCTCAGTGCGGGTTCCAGCTGGCAGGGCTCCTCCAGGGAAACGGCAAGGATCCAGGGTTGGGCTGCCGGCTTCTCTGACGGATCAGTGCTGTCTTTGTTTTCAGACAGCACTCCCTCTTTAGACATCCCCGGCCCGCGTCTATACTCCTTCAGTATGGCGGACTGCAGGGATTCCAAGCCGGATCTTCGCAGTTCGTTCAGGGCCTGCACGGGCAGGAACAGATCTCCCTTCAGCTCTGCGCTCAGACGTTCAAAGACAAATGGCGTGTTGCCTGTTTTGTTCAGCTGTTTTAATACTTTTTCCTCTGTCATGGGCTGCTTCTGCGCCGCCTCGGGCGCCTGCCCGCTGACAGCCGCCTTAACACCGCCACAGCTTAGGGTCATGACAGACGGCTTTCCTGTCTCCAGAATCACATGGCCGCTGACAGGCTCCTTTTGCTGTGCGGTCACATAGGTGCGGTCCAGATAATCAAAAAGCTTCTGGTTCCCCTCCCTGAATTCCGGCTTTTCCTTAAGTGCCACCATATCCCGTCCATTGTGGGCTTCATAATACCCTGAGGTAAACCCTCCGCGGTCGAACAGGTCCAGAAGCATCTTCCGGTCCGCCTCCTCTACTCGGTACCCCCTTCTTCCCTGTTCCAGGTAGAGGTCCACGTACCTGCGGTAAACACTCACCACCCCGGCCGTGTATCTGGGGCTTTTCATCCTGCCCTCTATCTTCAGGGAATACACGCCGGAATCAATGATATCCGGCAGTATGTCCAGGGTACAGAGGTCTTTCAGGCTCAGGACATGCTTTTCATTCTCCCGGTTCAGGGCGGCAGATTTACCCTCCCCGCCCTCATACACCCGGTAGGGAAGACGGCAGGGCTGGGCGCACCTTCCCCTGTTCCCGCTTCTTCCTCCGATAAGGCTGCTCATCAGGCATTGGCCTGAATAGCAGTAACACAGGGCGCCATGGACAAAACTTTCAATCTCCACATCCACCTGCTCATGGACGCGGCGTATCTCATCCAGGGACATTTCCCTGGAAGTCACCACCCGGTTGCAGCCAAGGTCTCTTAGCATTCTGGCTCCATACACGCTGGTGATGGTCATCTGGGTGCTGGCATGCAGCTCCAGGCCGGGGAAATTCTCCTTCAGGACCTGTAACGCTCCCAGGTCCTGCACGATCACTCCGTCCAGTCCCTGATCATAGTAGGGCTTCATGTATGCCGCCAGCTCTTTTAGCTCCGATTCCTTAAACAGGGTATTGACCGTCATATACAGCCTGCGTCCGTGCAGATGCACATGATCAATGGCCTCCACAAGCCCCTTTTCATCCGGATTATCCGCATAGGCCCTGGCCCCGAACCGGCTGCCTCCCATATAAACCGCATCTGCGCCAGCCGCCACAGCCGCCTTCATGCTCTCCCATGAACCGGCCGGCGCCAGTATTTCCACCTGTCTTTTTTCCATATTCCTACAACCTTTCCTGAAAGAAAAAATGCCTCACGTATCCCCATGAGACATCCCCCTGTATCTGTCACAGCGTCCGGGCAAAAGCCCGTGCTGCCTTATCTGCGCCCGCCCCTGTGTGAATTGGCCTTCTTAGCTGCCTGCAAGGCCCTTTTTGCAAGCTCCTCATCGGAAATGCCTGCGGTCTGTGCGGTCTGTAATGTAGCTGCAGCTTCAGCTGCTCCGGTCTGCTCCGGTCTGCTGCCTGAACTGCTTTCCCTTTTGTCTGTCGTGTCCTGTTCCCGGGCAGCCTGTCCCTGTGCTTCCTGCTCCCGCATCCTGTCTTCCTGCGCCTGGATCCTGTTTTCCTGCGCCTGGATCCTGTTTTCCTGCGCCGGGATCCTGTCTTCCTGCGCCGGGTCCGGCATCTCTGTCCCCCCTGCATCCGCAGTCTTTGCTGCCTGGGTCACTGCTTCCACCGTCTCCACCAGTTCTGCCTCAGAGACAGTCTTAACATCTGATACCATTCTTACCTGAGAGAGTTCCCCTTCCTCCCTGCTGCTCTTAAGGGCTTCGTACTCCTCCCTGACTTCCTTTAATTCCCCTTCCATCTGGGCTATGGTCCTGGTAAAGCGGTCCAGCTCCTTCTGCCGTTCCTCCAGGTCCTTTAACACTGCCTCCAGCTTCATCTGGGTGCTTACCAGCTCATGCTTTAAGCTGTATGTTTCTTTCTCCATGTCATTCTTCTGGCGTTCCATGCCCTCGCCCCATTCCATGGCTTTGAAATAGTCATCGGCAATGTTCAGTTCCGTCATGACCATCTGATAATCCGCGTTCTGCTTTGTAAAACCGGGCAGTCTGCGCATCTGGGCGTTCTTGTCATTTACATAGCTGGCAGCCTTCTGAAGGTATGCCTCCTCCTCGATCCCGCCCAATGTATATATCTTTCCATCTATTAAAACCTGTGTATAATTCTTAGAATCCATTCTGCTCTCCTGTTTTTCGTGACACCGATCCGGTGCCGTATCATGTCTGACGACATTATACCATATCATATCCAAAGCCTCAAGACCGTGTATACAGCGTTTTTCTACATTTTAAGTCCCAGATGGTGATAGGCCGATTCCGTTGCCATGCGGCCTCTTGGAGTCCTGTTGATCAGGCCGTTCATGAGCAGGTACGGTTCGTACACTTCCTCCAGCGTGCCGGAATCCTCTCCCAGAGCGGCTGCCAGGGTATCCAATCCCACCGGACCGCCGGAAAATTTTTCAATGATCATCAGCAGGATATTCCTGTCATTCTGATCCAGCCCCAGCTTGTCCACATCCATGATATCCAGCGCAAAATCAGTTACTTCCTTTGTGATCACACCGTCATATTTGACCTGTGCAAAATCCCTGACCCGCTTTAAAAGACGGTTGGCCAGCCTGGGGGTACCCCGTGACCGTCTGGCTAACTCCAGGGCCCCCGACTCCTCGATCTCCACCCCCAGCACACGGGCTGAGTGAAGGATGATGGTGGTCAGCTCCCCGGGAGAATAAAACTCCAGCCTCTGCACTACACCAAACCGGTCCCGAAGCGGCGCTGTGAGAAGGCCGGCCCTGGTGGTGGCCCCCACCAGTGTAAAATGAGGCAGGTCCAAACGTATGGACCTGGCAGTGGAGTCCTTTCCCAGCATAATGTCAATGGCAAAATCCTCCATGGCCGGGTACAGCACTTCCTCCACCTGCCGGTTGAGGCGGTGGATCTCATCCACAAACAGCACATCCCCCTCCTGGAGATTGTTGAGGATGGCGGCCATCTCACCCGGCTTCTCAATGGCCGGCCCGCTGGTCACCTTCATATTGCTTCCCATCTCATTGGCAATGATCCCCGCAAGGGTGGTCTTGCCCAGCCCCGGAGGGCCGTAAAACAGCACATGGTCCAGGGCCTCATTCCGGTTCCTGGCCGCCTCTATATATACATTCAGGGTGGACTTAAGCTTTTCCTGCCCCACATAATCCTTAAGACACTGGGGGCGCAGGGTAACCTCCATGCGCTCTTCCTCCGCCGTCACTTCCGTTGTTATAATTCTGCGTTCCATACACACCTCAACCAATCATTATCATCCGCCCTTGCCCTCAGCGGCCAAGGGGACCTTTGTTTTCCCTTGCCCACTGCAGATATGCTTACAGGAAAGACAGATGCTTTAAGGATGCCTTTAACACATCCTCGGATGTCATCCCATCCACGATCTCCACCTGTTTCACAGCCCTTGACGCCTCTGAGTTGGTATACCCCAGGGCCACCAAAGCCTGGACCGCCTCCTTAGCCGCTTCCGCCAGCCCGGCCATGGCGGCCGCGCCGGAACCTGTCCCCAGATCCGTCCCTGAAGCCATGGATCCCAGCACATCATCCATGGATATCTTGTCCTTCAGATCCAGGATCATCCTCTGGGCTGTCTTGGTCCCGATCCCCGGAGCCTTTGCCAGGGCTTTCACATCCTCGCTCACAATGGCAAGCCTCAGGTCATCCGGCCTGAGCACGGATAAGATCCCCAGGGCGCCCTTTGGCCCGATCCCGTTTACCCCCAGCAGCTGCCGGAACATGTCCCTGTCCTGGGGATGGAGAAAACCATACAGCGTCATGGCGTCCTCCCTCACCTGAAAATATGTATAAACCGTCACTTCCTGCCCCAGCCCCGGCAGTTCCGGAAGCAGGGAAACAGGCACATGGACAGCCAGTCCCAGGCTGCCGGCCTCCACCACGATCACATCCTCTTCAATGCCCATAAGAGGCCCTTTTACGTATGAAATCATATCTTGTTCCCATTCTTTCTCTGTTTCATTTCCTGCCATTCATCATAACATACCCCTTATCCCAATGCAAGCGGGTCGAACAAATATTCTGTTTCGGCCACTTGCATCAGAAGGGATTATGGGTTAAACTACCTTCAGTATACAAGGAAAACTGACAAACCACAGATCACAAAGGAGTGATACCCATGATAACCATCAAGCATCCCGTTGACCTGCCTGATACATATCCCCTGGAGCGGATCGGCGCCCTCCGGGACCTGCTGTTTTTTGACATTGAGACCACCGGATTTTCCGGGGACACCTCACAGCTCTACCTGATCGGCTGTACCTACCATGACGGCTTTGGCTGGAAGCTGGTCCAGTGGTTTGCGGACACCAGGGAATCGGAAGCCCAGCTGCTGACCACATTTTTCACATTCATGGAACGGTTTAAGGTGCTGGTGCATTTTAACGGAGACGGGTTTGATATCCCATACCTGCTGAAATGCTGCAGACGGCTGGGCCTGGATTACAATTTTGACAATATTGCCAGCGTGGATATTTACAAAAAAATAAAGCCCTACCGCAAGCTTTTGGGCCTTGAGAATATGAAGCAGAAATCCATCGAGCAGTTCTTAGGCGTATCCCGGGAGGACAAATACTCCGGCGGACAGCTCATTGAGGTGTACAGGGATTACCTGGTCACCCACGAATCCTTTCTGTATGACCTCCTGATCCTGCACAATGAGGATGACTTAAAGGGAATGCCCTCCATCCTTCCCATCCTCAATTATGCGGATATGATGGAGGCGCCCTTTGCCCTGGACTCACAGCAGCTCTACTGCGCGGACGGCATTCCCGGTCCCTTTCTGAACCTGACCTGGAAAAGTCCCTATTCCATCCCGGTTCCCCTGGAATACGACACCGCCCCGGTGAGCCTGGAGCTCCACCGGGACGTGCTGACATGCAATATTGCCCTGTATCAGGGTGAACTGAAGTACTTTTATCCCAATTACAGGGATTACTACTACCTGCCCTTTGAGGACACGGCGGTCCACAAAAGCGTGGGCGAATACGTGGACAAGGATGCCAGGAAAAAGGCCACTGCCCGCACCTGTTATTCAAAGAAGTGCGGCCTGTTCCTGCCCCAGTTCGGCCCGCTGTGGTCCCCCTGCCTGAAGGAGGATTACAAAGCGCCCCTGGACTATGTGGCATATTCCCCGGACCTGCTCTCCGACTCAGATTCAGCGGACTCATATGCCCGCCAGATACTGGACTACATAAGCCATAAGCGGGAAGCATAAGTTCCGTTTTCCAAAAGGCCTTGAGGGGAACAAACGCACCTTACCGTACCTGTGCGGTTTAGGAATGCTGCACAGGAGGCCTTCCATGTATCAGCTTTTCCAGAAGCATGGCTCCGGCTCCCACGGTAAGGGAGTTGGAAAAGCTCCCCAGGCGCTGGAAGGTCACATCCTGATTGCCGGTAAAGCCAAGGCGTGCCCGGGCTGTTTTGACCGCCGTATCATAATACAGTTCCGACTCCTTGACCATAAGCCCTGCCAGGATGACCTTGTCCGGGCAGATGATATTGATGTAATTGGCCAGGGCGATCCCCAGCATATGCGCCTTATCCGTAATGGCATTCACTGCGGGAATGTCATTGGCACGGGCAGCAGCGCACACCTGCTGGATTGTTACATGGTCCACATCCCCCCCAATCATGGTGCTGTGGCCCCGTTTTACCTCTTTGGAAAACCCTTCCAGGACAGCGGGTATGGCCGCATAGCAGTTAAGGCACCCGTATTGTCCGCACTGGCATAGGGGGCCATCGTAGTTGATGACCATATGGCCAAAGGCATCCTCGAAAAACGGGGAGTTCCCTGTGATATGTCCATTCTGTATCACAGCGGACCGGATATTCATGGCACACAGCACATAGATGATGTTGCTGCTGTCCCGCGCCTTTCCGTGATTATATTCCAGCATGGCGGCTGCGTTGATCCCTTTTTCCGCGTACAGTGTCAGGGGGATCTCCTCCTGCAGCCGCTGCAGGATCGGGTAGCCGTCCCACTGCTCATTCATGTACTGTATAATGGGCTTATAGAGCACACCCTGCTCATTCTTGATGGCGCCGAACACGCTGACCCCCATCCCCAGGAAGCGATTCTCATCCGCCCCCAGAAAAGCAAGCTGATTCCGGTAGGCCTGTCCAATGCGGGCGATTATTTCATCCGGCGTATCCTTGGCTCCTATGGAAATGCTGTCGATCTTCAGCACATGGAGCGCCATGTCCACCACTGCGACCTCACAGTAGATGGTGGATATATTGACACAACAGATCAGATAGCTTTGGCTGTTGATGGAATATAGGACGGGTTTTCTCCCTCCGGAAGAATCCGCCACACCGCTTTCCAGGACCAGCCCCTTTTCACACAGCTCAGTCATATAGCGGTTAACGGTGGAGATCCCCTTGCCCATACAGCGGCAGATATCCGCCTTGGTGGCAGGATTGTTGCGCAGTACATAAGAAAAAGCATCCAATGCCCCCTCTGAGAGCTGTAATGAATCCCACTGCATAACATATTCCCCCATTTCGTTAACTTTCTTTTTCTGCAACCCAACTTGATCATTGTCATCATTATATCGGACTTCAAAGGATTTTGTCAACGGATGGACGGGGAGGAAAAGAGGACGATTCACTTCTCCTCCAGATCAGGAATTGGTGAAAACAGGGATGGATGGAATGTTTTCAGAAATGCCTCCTGACCGCCAAACCGGTCTAACAGCGCCCTCTGGGCAATCCGGGCATCCTCTTCCGCCTTTTCAGGGTCCACCAGGGTGCGAAGTTCCTTCTCCATTCTTCTTATCACTTCACAATACTCCGGGTCCCCGGCCAGATCCCTGCATTCCTCCGGGTCCTCCTTCAGATCAAAGAGCTGGGGCCGTTCCCCCACATAGTGGATATATTTAAAGCGTCCCCTGCGCAGCATAAACTCCCCGGTATAGATGCCAAAGCCCAGATATTCGGAATACACCGCCCGCTCCGGCTCCTCCTTTCCCCCTGCAAACGCAAGAAGGGAACGGCCGGGCAGTCTCCTGTCCTCCTCACACATCACACCTCCCAGACACTCAATGGCAGTGGGGTAAATATCCACCAGGGATACCCCTGTGGCGTTCCGCTTCCCTTTCCGGATGCCGGGCCCGCTAAAGATCATGGGAATGGAAACGCTTCCCTCGTACATGGTGGACTTAAAGAACAGCCCATGCTCCCCCATGGTATCGCCATGGTCCGTGCAGTACAGGACGCGGGTGTTTTTATCCAGCCCCGTTTCCTCCAGTGCCTTAAGGACCACGCCCACCTGGGCATCCAGGAACGAACAAAGCCCATAATAGATGCGGATGGCATTGCGTTTCACGGAATCAGGAAGATCCTCCTGGCAACAGTAACGGCGGTAATCATCCACCACCGGATGATGGGGCCATTCTTCCCGGTCAAACTGCACGGGAAGCGGAAGGGCCTCGGGGTCAGGGTAAAGATCCACATATTCCTGCGGCACGACCAGCGGAAAATGGGGAGCCACAAAACCGGCCATCAGCGCAAAGGGGCTTTTGGAGACACTGCCCTCTGTTCTTAAAAATTCAGCCGCCCGCCTGGCCACCTCCCTGTCATACCTGGTGTAATCAGATTCCCCGGCCCTGGCCTCCTCCAGGGCTTTGCAAAACTGGGGCCTGGTGATCTGTCTGTCACGGATTTCCCCGTACACATCCCCAATCCCGTCCTTAATATGAAGAGGAATACGCTGGTCCGGGAAACCGGTCTCCGGCATGTCCCCCTTAAAATGCAGCTTTCCAATGGTGGTCACTGAAAATCCCTGTTCTGTCAGACGGCTGCCCCAGCTTTTGACCTTTCCGTCATAAGCATAGGCATTGTCCCAGTAGCCGTGGCGGGACCCGTAATCCCCAATGGCCATGGATGCCCGGGAGGGCACGCATACGGGACAGTTTGCATACGCGGCGTCAAAGCAGACCCCATCGGCCGCCAGCGCATCCAGACAGGGGGTTTTGACTGCCGGATTGCCATAGCAGCCCAGCATATGTTTGCTGTGCTGGTCGCTGAATAAAATTAAAAGATTGGTTGCTTCAGTCATTGTTCCACTACTCCATTCATGAATTTATTTTCGTCTTCTGCCGGGTGCGGATCGTGCGCACGATCTGAATGATGAGCAGTAAAATAGTGAGCACAAGTACTGTTCCGGAGATCGGACGGGTAAAAAAGTTAAAAAATGTTCCATAGCTGGACATCATGCCCCTGCGGAAATTAAGTTCAATAATGGGGCCCAGTACAAATCCCAGCACAATGGGTGCAGGAGGGAACTCAAACCAGCTCAGCCCATATCCCACAATGGCAAAAAACAGAATGGACCATACGTCAAAGATGCGGTTGTTCATGGCAAATGCCCCAATGCTGGCCAGGACCATCACAACTGGAAGCAATATGTTCTTTGGAATGGAAAGCAGTTTCAGGAATACAGGCAGGCCGTAGATCTGGATCAGGAGCATCATGATGTTTGCCACGATCAGGATCGCAAACATTGCATAGATCACATCGGAATACGTGTCAAAAAGCAGCGGACCCGGCGTGATGCCCTTGAGCATAAAGGCGGCCAGCAGCATGGTGGTGCCTGCGTCCCCGGGGATTCCCATGGTCAGAAGGGGGATCAGCGCTCCTCCGGACACCGCGTTGTTGGCAGTCTCCGATGCGATCAGACCGTCAATACAGCCCGTCCCATAGCGCTCCGGATGCTTGGACATTTTCTTGGATACGGAATAAGCGATCAGGTTGGAAATGGCTGCCCCCAGACCTGGAAGGATCCCGATCCCCACCCCCAGCAGGGAGGACACGGTAAAATTCTTAAACTGTTCCCTAAACTCCTTCCATGTGACTCCCAGCCCCTTTGACTTATAATTCAGGGGCTTCATGTCTCCCTGGTCGGAGGCTGCAGCCACCTTCAGCACTTCGGCCACTGCATAGATGCCGATCATCAGGGGAAGCAGCTTCAGGCCGCCGTCCAGGCTGGTCAGCCCAAAGGTGTATCGCCGCACCGTGTCCACGGGAGCCATTCCTATGGTGGTGAACATGACTCCGATAAGTGCGCTGACCAATCCCTTTACAATGGATTTGCCTGAAAGGCTGGAGATCAAAAGCAGGGACAAAACCGCAATGGAGAAATATTCCTCATAACTGAATTTAAGCGCCCACTTGGCCAGTATGGGAGAGATCAAAAACAGCGCCGCCAGGCTGACCATGCCTCCAAGGAACGAATACAGGGTGCCCACGCGGATAGCCCGGCCTCCCTCTCCCCGAAGTGCCATGGGATGACCGTCAAAGGTGGTGGCCACAGAGGCCGGCGTACCAGGTATATTAATGAGGATGGCCGTGATCAGGCCCCCGGAAATGCTGCCTATGTAAATCCCCAAAAGCAGGGACATGCCATTGACGATCCCCATGCTATAGGTAAGGGGCAGCGCCAGGGCAATTCCCATGGAGGATGTCATACCCGGGCTGGCTCCGAAAAAGATGCCCAGAAATGTGCCCAAAAGTCCAAGGAGCAGGCACAGCGGATTCATAATCTGCGAAAAACCTATGATATAATTTGCCATAATCTCCTCCCTCTCAGAACCAGCTTGCCTTGGGCAGCATCAGTGAAAATCCTTTGTAAAACAGATAGTAAATCCCTGCTGAGAGCACAGCGGACAGGACCAGATAAAATACAATATCCTTTGCCTTCAGCTTTCGTCCGGCGATCAGCAGCATCTGGCTGAACAGATAAAGAAAGGCCGCAAATGCAAAACCAATCTTATCCAGCAGCCAGCAGAACACGGCAAAGCTGACCAGGACCAGAAGCGTTTTTACAGCCGGTGCAAGCACATGCTTTTCGCGGTCCCGCCCCATCACCCGGTCAGCCATTTCCTCCGCATCCACACTGTCTGTTTCCGGCCGCGGCTGCCGAAGATGCATCACGGCTGATACCGCCAGGGACATTGACAGTCCCATGAGGACGACACCGCAGATCTGGGGAAACATCCGCGAACCCACGATCTGGTCAATATAGGTAAGCTTGATGGAAAACGACATTAAAAAATAAATCAGCCCCACCGCAAACAGCACGGCTCCCATGATAATATCTTTGTATTTCTTCATTTTTCCCTCCCAGTGAGACTCCAAAGGACCGCAAAAACGCCCAGGCGCGCTCAAAAGCGATCCCCCCGTCTTCTGTGATACGATGTCAATACTGTTATTTGCTGTAGTGTTCCTCCAGAAGGTCCTGATATTCCACCAGGCGGGTTTTACAATTTTCAAAGTAGGCAGGCATATCGGCAGGAGCAATATAATCCACTCCATACATCACGTCCGCGGCTTCCTTTTGGAAATCAGGATCCTGGCAGATCTGCTCCAGTGCGGAGGAGAACTTTTCAATAATGGCCGGATCCGTATCCTTTGGAAAGAAACAGCCGAAAAACTTGTCAACCACAAAATCCACCCCTTCTTCCTTCATGGTGGGCACGTCCGGATAATCGGGATTATGTTCCTGGTTAAAAAAGGCCAGAATGTGGAAATCCCCGGAAGCCACATAATCCTTTGCAAGCCCCACGGGCGCTTTCATAAAATCAATGTGGTCCCCCATCATGGATGCGATCTGGTCCGATACCGCTCCCGCGTCCACCAGCTGGAAGGAAACGCCGAAATTATCTTCCATCATGGCAATAATGGCAGTGTCATTGGTGGCAAGCTCTGTTCCGAACTTGATGGTGCCCGGGCTGGCCTTTGCAGCATCCGCCAGTTCCGGGACTGAGGCATACTTTTTGCTCAGCAGACAGGTGGTATAGACCTGGAAGGGAATACCCGCACACGCAAAAGCATCGTAATCAAAGTCCGTTGTTCCTGCGATCTTATTGGTGAGGATGGCTTCGTGGGCTACCAGGAATGTGTAGCCGTCCGCCTTTGCATTCTTTACGTCATTGGCCGCTATGCTCCCTGCACCTCCTGTTGTGTTTGTCACAACAAAGGACTGCCCCATATACTTTTCCATATACTTTCCGATCAGGCGGGCCGCCGTGTCAATGCCTCCTCCGGCATTGGCTCCCACAATGATCTGGACCGGTCCCTCAGGCCAGGCAATGTCCTGGGAATCAGCCTCCTTGGCTGCAGAAACCGTGGATGATGCAGGAGCGGCAGAAGCCCCTGTTGTGCCGGAATCAGCAGAGCCGCATGCGGTGAGGCCTCCAATCATCATGCTGAGTGCAAGTGTAAGACATACCATACGTTTTTTCATCGATTATTCTTCCTCCTTTTTCTCTTGGTGGTAAAAAGTAATGTGCGAATTTTCCTATTTTTTAAAATCAGGTCATACGCCCATCCACATAATTGAGATGTTTTTATTATAGCAAGCAGAACTTTTTGTGTAAATAGTATAAAGTATACAAATTTAATCCATATTTTATGGCATAATGTCGGATCTGGCAGGGGGATTTTTAGCTTCTTATTGCCACAAAGGCAATAAGTTTCATTTTTTTGTTATTCCCAACAGTTCCCCTAATCTTTTTTCTGTGGTAAAAACGCAGTAAAATACCCTGGCGGAACTCCCACTCTGCCAGGGTACGCTGTCATATCCTATTCTTTCCCTCTCTTTTGAACCTCCATCCTCAGACCGGTACACTCCTATTGTCTGGTGCTGAAATCCCGGCAGATGTATGGGATCACATCGCCGGATCGTAGGCAAAAAAGGGAACCCCATAGGAGTTCCCTTTTTCTGATACCATTTCCCTGATATCATTACCCTTCTATCATTTTCTCCTCAGCGCCGCCCTGTAGGTCTCCCCCATCGTGCTGCCGGAATATGCCGCATACATCTGTGTGGTGGTGGAATCAGAATGGCCCAGCATTGCCTGTACCGCGCGGATATCCGCTCCCCCGCGGATCAGATGGGCCGCAAAGGAATGGCGCAATGTGTGGGGGGTGATGTCTGCCTCTATTCCGGCCTTCTCCCCATAGTACTTGATGATCTTCCAAAAGCCCTGCCTGCTCATGGCCTTTCCGCTGCAGTTGGTAAAGAGCCACTCGGATTCATTTCCCTTTAAAAGTTCCTTCCTTCCCCGCTCCAGATACACTGCCATGGCCTGCTTGGCATTCTTTCCAAAGGGCACCATGCGCTCCTTCTGCCCGTCCCGGCAGGTGATATAGCCCACCTGCATGTTCAGGTCCTTAAGCCCCAGTCCGATGAGTTCAGATACCCTGATCCCGGTGGCGTACAACAGCTCCAGCATGGCCTTATCACGTATCTCCTTGGCCGATGCGGTCCCCGGCTGTTCCAGTAATGCATTGACCTCGTTGACACTCAGTATCACCGGCGTCTTTTTCTCAATCTTAGGAGCCTTTAAAAGTTCTGCCGGGTCCCGGCGGATCATACCTTCCCTGAACAGATAACTGAAAAAAGCCTTGATAGAGGCCAGTTCCCTTGATATAGTCGTGGTGGCCTTGCCCTCTTTTTCCAAAAAAAGGATATAAGAATTCAGGCTGGTCCTGGTCACCTTGGCAACCTCTGTTATCCCCTTATCCTCCAAGTACGCGGCCAGCTGCATCAGGTCCCGCTGATAGGATATTTCTGTATTCCTGGAAGTTTTCCTCACATCCCGAAGGTAGTTCACAAAACTCTTTATCTCAGATGTCATCTCTTTTTATTACCCCTGCCCATTTCTCACAAAAATCTCTTAAAAACCGTTTGCTGACTATCATTATAGCCACATTTTCCTATAAAATCAAACACATTTTTCCCACTTAGGCCCTCATTTTACGTTACTTAACATAAAACATACTACATGTTGGAAGGGGGAATTTTGGCGTGACAACATGTTGTAAAATCCCAAAAAAACTTTTTTCCTCAACAAGTGGTCCAGGGGCCTAAAATCCCCTGTTTTTCAGCTCTTCCACCAATTTCACATAGAACTCCACCACATCAAATCCCCTGTAATCCTCACGCTTCAGATCAATCATATCGCCATGGGAAATGCCCCTGTGCTTTTGGTTGGTGACAATCCCCCTGAAATCCCCCACATGGCCGACTCCGGGGTCACCAGGCCGTCATTGGCCCCGTCCACTGCCTGGATGAGCAGATAGGGGAACCACAAAAGCGGGTCGCTGAGGAAATCCTTCATCAGCGAAGTATAGCTCTGATAATAGATACCGGGCATATCCGGTACATCCTCATTAAACACACGGCTGGACTCCGTGCTAAACTGGTGGGTAGCCGTGTAGAAATCGGGATGGGAGTCCCCGAACCGGCCGAACCAGTAATCAAAACCCCTGGCTATGGTCCTGTACAGGCCCTCCGGAAGCCTGCATGCATAATCCACAAAGCGGCATCCCCTGTGAGGCGTATTGATGGTGGTCAGGGACGCCACCATAGGCGCTGCCCCCAGCTTTGAGATGGCGAACCGGGAATCCAGCCCGCCCTTTGAATGAGCAATGATATTGACCTTGCCGCAGCCTGTCTCCTCCACGATCTGCTCTATCTTTTTTCGGATATCCCCTGCATTCCAGGCCACTGTGGCAAACGCCTCCTGGTTGCCGTAGTACACCGATGCCCCATACCTTGCAAGTTCCCTTGGGATCCTTCCCCAGTAATTGAAATACCTGAGATCCCTGAATCCAACTCCATGGACCAGAAGAAGGGGGTATTTTGTGCTGCACAGATCCGATTCCGCCCTCACCCGGCGGACCGACTCCTTATAGCACTCAAAATCATATTCCTCATGAACCAGCCTCATGGCGTGGAGCAGCACCAGCAGGTTTACCGCCGGTATCCACATGGCCAGCAGCATAAGGATTCTGGTCCTGAGCCTCAGGCGTTTGGAGGTGAGGAACATGCGCAGTATACCGTTCCAGAGAAGGATAAATAGCATCACGACCGCGTAAATGCCGTTAATCCACAGGACCCGGCTGTCCCCCAGTCTGTCCATAAGCCCAGGGTACAATTTTAAAAAGATCACAGACTGGGCGCAGAAACCGTAGAGAGCAGCATAGCACAGGCTTCTGCCCCCCTCCATGACCGTAATGCGCCAGGATGCAAAGACGTCCTTTTTCCTGGGCAGTATCTGATAGGCCATCCAGATCACCCAGGAAATTCCCGGGATAACGATCAGCGCCGCGTTTCTGGGCAGGCCGCCCATTTCCTCTGTGCCCGGCCACACTCCCTTATACCATGCATAGGCAGACAGGGGAATATTCACGGCAAAGGGAATATAAAACGCAAGAAACAGACGTTTCAGATATGCATGTCCAAATTTTCCACCCTTCATATGTATTTCCTCTCAGTTCCTCCTTTAAACCAGTAAAAGCAAGGTCCCCGCAATCATCAGCGCCAGGCCTGCAGCGGACTTCACAGTCAGCTTTTCTCCCAGGAACAGCCGCTGGATCCCGATTTTTCCTAATATAGCTGTCAGGCTTGCAAATACAGCTGACATGAGGGCTGCCGCCATCCAGCCCTTTCCTCCCCGTCCCTCAGTAACCCCGGGAGTCCGCCGGATCATAAGCATGGTTCCCGTACCCATTAACACCATGCAGAAAAGCTTCATGGCCCCCAGTCCCTCACCTAAGATCACAGCTGCCAGGATCATGGTGATGATGGTACTGGACTTATCAATGGGTGCCACCTTATTCACATCCCCCAGGTACAGGGCCTGAAAATAGAGCAGCCAGGACGCCCCTGTGGCAAGGCCGGAAAGCACCAGGAACAAACATGTCCTGGCACTGATCAAACCTATGGTTTCAATGGATCCTGTAAGAAACACCATGATCCATGAAAATAATAATACAACCCCGGTCCGGATCGCCGTAGCCACATCCGAATCCGTGTCCCTGACCCCGATTTTTGATAAAACCGCCGTAAGGCCGGCAAATAAAGTTGATCCAAAAGCAAATAAAAGCATTTTATAATAGTCCTGTCAGTAAAGGCGATATGTACACTTCCAGAAATGCCCCCGCACCGGCCATGGCGACCAAAAGCATTCCAGGCAGGATATGCAGTTTTTTCTGAAACTGTCCGGACCATCCGGAAAGCACATACCAGATCATAAGGTAGACCAGTCCATGGGGAAGCACGGCAAAAAGGAAGGCTGCAATTCCCAAAATTCCCTTTTGCATGGTGAGCACGGACATCACAACGGCCAGGGACATGCCCGCGTAAAAGGTGAGAAAGCCAAACAGCATCTGGCTGCACACCGTAAGCCCTGCCAGCCACCCTGCCCCTGTCTCAAAGGCCCTCTGCTTCCACACTCCCAGAAACTCCTTTAAGCCGTATTCTCCCCCTATACCAGCCGCTCCGGCCGCCCCAAGGATGCTTCCCTGAACCACCGGCCCGCCAAATGCCAGAGCTGCCGCCGTCCCGCCAAAAATCCCCAGGACAAAGCAGAACAGAAGCCAGTCCTGGTATGTAAGTGTTGCAAGACTCAGTCTCAACCGTCTCATCCCCACAGCATACATCCTCCCTTCCGGAGTGTGTTTTCTTTCATGTTCAAATTAATGTATGCGGGTAAATGGGACAATATGCCATGTCCTCTTACACCATGTCGTCCTTCTTATCCACGGAGCGGTACTTTCTGGCATAGGCCATGACAGCGGCTATGGTTTTCCCGTCCGTAATCTTTCCTGTATAGATCATTTCCTCCAGCTCCGCCAGTTCACAGGGAACCACATTGATCACCTCATCCTCGTCCAGGTGCTGATGGGATGGGATCAGGTTGTGGGCCACAAAAATATCAATGGCCTCATCGCAGAATGCCACCGTGGTGGTAAGGCTCATAAGATACTCCAGCTTTTCTTTGGACTCCACCCTAAATCCTGTCTCCTCCTCCAGCTCCCTGAAGGCGCACTCCACCTTTGGCTCATCCGGGGCATCCAGCTTTCCCGCTGGTATCTCCAGGGTAAAGCGGTTCAGCGCATTCCTGTACTGGCGCACCATCAGTATCTTTCCGTCATCTGCAACAGGCAGCACTGCGGCAGCGCCGTCATGGTGGATGAAATCCCACTTTGCCTCATGGCCATTGGCAAGGACCGTATCCTCATACATTTTCAGGATATTGCCCTCATATTTCAGTTCCCTGCCCAGGCGCACCACCGGCATTCCCTCATTTTCAACTTTGCGTTCCATCTTTCTTAACCCTTTCCTGATTTTTATTTGTCCATACTGTTTTAAATCCTATTTCATCCTCTGGGTCTTGTCATAGCAGGCATCCGCCGCCTGGATCACAGAACTTCTGAACCCATGTTCCTCCAGGGCGGAAACCCCAGCAATGGTGGTGCCTCCCGGTGAACACACCTCATCCTTTAACTGGCCTGGATGCCTTCCTGTTTCCAGCACCATCTTTGCGCTTCCCATCACGGTCTGTGCAGCCATGGCATAGGCGGTCTTTCTGGGAAGCCCGTACTTTACTCCGCTGTCGGCCAGGGCTTCGATAAACATATACACAAACGCAGGGGAACTTCCGCTGACACAGCCCACCGCGTCCATCAGCCGTTCCTCCACCAGCTCCATGCGGCCGCAGGAAGAAAAGATAAGCCCGATCTCCCGCTTCTCCTCCTCATCATAGGCGGCTGCCTCATATGCCACCCCTGTCATCCCCTCGCCCAGCATGGCGGGAGTGTTGGGCATGGCCCGGACCACCCTCACGCCGCCTCCCAGCCTGGTCCTGATATTTTCTATGGAAATCCCGGGAGCCAGAGAAATGATCACCTGCTCCGGTCCCACCACATCCCTGATCTCCTCAAATACAATGTCAAAATACTGGGGTTTCACGGCCAGGATCAGGTATTTTACCTGCCCGGCACACTCCCGGTTGGATGAGGCATGCTTTACCTTTGTCTCAGCCGTAACCTTCTCCATCTTTTCCCTGTGTGCGGCTGTAAAAATCATATCCCCGGGCTGATATACCTTGAGAAGCCCGTTTAAAATGGCGCTTCCCATATTTCCCATTCCAATAAAGCCGATCTTAGCCATAATCCTTTTCTCCTTTTCCTTATTGTGTACTCTAGGAGACTCCGAGAGTACACTATTTTTCCCGTACCAGCACCCTCTGATGCCGCTTAACGAAAAATGATACGGATACCTGTACGAAACTGCCAAAAAGCCCCGGCAGGCCGCATGTTTGCGGCCCGCCAGGGACATTAAGTATTTATCCGTCAATCAACACATTTCAGTATATCACAAAAATCAAAGGTAGCAAAGTAATCTTCGGGAGTTTCCGCACGGCGGATCATTTCCACGGAACCGTCCTCTTTTAGCAGCAGCTCGGCCGACTTTAATTTGCCGTTGTAATTATACCCCATGGCAAATCCATGGGCGCCCGCGTCATGGATAAACAGCAGGTCGCCCTTCTCAATCTCCGGAAGGCTGCGGTCAATGGCAAACTTGTCATTGTTCTCACACAGGGATCCCACCACATCATACACGTGGTCACAGGGAGCTTCCTCTTTGCCCATGACCGTAATATGGTGATATGCACCATACATGGCAGGCCGCATAAGATTGACCGCGCAGGCGTCCACGCCCACGTACTCCTTGTGGGTATGCTTTTCGTGTATGGCCTTGGTGACCAGAGCGCCGTACGGACCCATCATAAAGCGTCCCAGCTCCGTGCACACTGCCACATCATCCATGCCTGCCTGTACCAGAACCTCCTCATAGACCTTCCTCACCCCGTCACCAATGGCCAGGATGTCGTTGGGCTCCTGGTCCGGACGGTAAGGAATGCCGATGCCTCCGGAAAGGTTTATAAATGATACATGCGCCCCTGTCTCCTCTTTCAGATCCACTGCCAGCTCAAAGAGGATCTTTGCCAGCATGGGGTAATACTCATTGGTCACCGTATTGCTGGCCAAAAAGGCATGAATGCCGAAATGCTTTGCCCCCTTTGCCTTAAGGGTCTTAAATGCCTGGAACATCTGATCCCTGGTCATTCCGTACTTGGAATCCCCGGGATTGTCCATAATGTCATTGCTCACCTTAAAGACCCCGCCCGGATTGTAGCGGCAGCTGATGGTTTCCGGTATATATCCCAAGGTCTGCTCCAGGCATTCAATATGGGTGATATCGTCCAGGTTTATGATGGCTCCCATCTTCTGAGCATAGGCAAACTCCTCAGGAGGTGTATCATTGGATGAAAACATGATATCATGGCCTGTAAACCCGCAGGCCTTTGACATCATAAGTTCGGTCATGGACGAGCAGTCCGTGCCGCATCCCATGTCCTTTAAAATATTCAGTAAAAATGGATTGGGGGTTGCCTTTACTGCAAAGTACTCCTTATATCCCTTGTTCCATGAAAATGCCTGTTTTAATTTAGCCGCGTTCTCCCTGATTCCCTTTTCATCATAAAGATAGAAGGGGGTTGGGTATGTTTTTTCAATCTCTCTCAGCTGTTCAAGTGTTGCAAATGGTCTCTTCTCCACTACTCTAACTCCTTTCTCTTAAAGAACAGTAAAACGCAAAAAGTCTGTCAGGAAGCACAATAATCCTTGCGCATTATTGTACCCCCAGTCAGACTCCTTTGTCCAGTATTATTTGATTACTCGATATTAATAACTCTCATAATATTGGTCTGTGTGGCTGCCTCATGCCTTCTTGCGTATGTCACCACACCTGCGGTGATGACCGCCAGTTCCCCAACCGTCACAAAACCTCTGTTTTTAAGCTCTTCCACGGAGCTCTCGATCAGTTCGTCCGTTGACTCCGCCCGGCGTGACCATACCGGGACAACGCCCCACTGCAGCTGCATCTGGCGCACGGTTGCCATGCTTGGAGACATGCCGATGATCCTTGCCCCGGGTCTCCATTTGGAAAGCATCTGAGTGGTAAATCCTGTAATGCTGGGAGCAATGATCACATCCGCTTCCAGGTCATGGGCAGTGGACACAGAGGCAAAGCACACGGCATTGGAAACATTCTTCATGTTCTGCTCTGTGACCTTTCTCTGGCGGTATCCCGCATAGTCCAGATGGGACTCTGTCTCCTGGGTGATGGAAACCATCATCTTCAGCGCCTCGATGGGATACCTGCCCATGGCTGTCTCTCCGGAGAGCATTACCGCATCGGTGCCGTCATATACCGCATTGGCCACATCCGTCACCTCAGCCCTGGTAGGCCTTGGATTGCGGATCATGGAGTCCAGCATCTGGGTGGCGGTGATAACGATCTTACATGCCTCATTGCACTTGCGGATGATCTTCTTCTGGATATGGGGTACCTTCTCAGCCGGGATCTCCACGCCCATATCGCCTCGGGCCACCATGATACCGTCAGCCGCCTCAATAATGGCGTCCAGGTTCTCGATCCCCTCCGCGTTCTCAATCTTCGCAATAACCTTCATGCTGGAACCCTGTTCCTCCAGCATTTCCTTAATCTCCCGGATACAATCCGCGGTACGGACAAAGGAAGCCGCAATAAAGTCAAAGCCATGCTTGATGCCAAAGCGGATATCCTCCTTATCCTTGTCTGTCAGGGCCGGAAGCTTGATCTTTACATTGGGCACATTCACGCCCTTCTTCTCTCCCAGCTCTCCGCCGTTGACAACCGTACAGATGATGTCGGTGTCCTTAACCTCCACCACGTCCATCTCAATCAGGCCATCGTCAATCAGGATCTTGTTGCCGGGAGCCACATCGGAATTAAGCCCGCTGTAGTTGATGTAACCGATGGTATCATCTCCCGTCACTTCACGGGTGGTCAGGGTATAGGTCTGGCCTTCCTTCAGCGTTACCTTTTTTCCGTCCTTCAGCTGGCCGGTGCGGATCTCCGGTCCTTTTGTATCCAAAAGCGCTGCAACCGGAATATCCAGCTCCTTGCGCACATCCTTTAACAGCTCCAGGCGTCCCTGATGCTCCTCATAATCCCCGTGGGAAAAGTTAAAACGCGCCACATCCATGCCGTTTTTTGCAAGTTCCATCATTATGTTCTTGTCGCTGGTATTGGGGCCCATGGTACAGATAATCTTGGTTTTCTTCATTGTCAGTCCTCCATAAACTTCGTACAGTGTGATATTTGGTTCGTGATACCTTGTTCGTGATATTTGGTTCGTGATATTTAATGCATCCTATTTGAAAGATGGTGAAAATACCGGAATAGATAGTGGGGTATAACGGAGGTCCGCAGTGGGTGCCTGTGGTCCGTTAGCTGGGGGGATCCGATTTTTTCACGTGCTGATGTGTATATAAATGATCCATGCAGTACTCATAGCTGCCTTCACATTTTGAACAATAGCGGAACTCCATGCCCGGGCTGTCCTTGTCCGTACGTCCGCATACCGCGCACTTATGACCTGTCTTGGCAGCTGTCATGGGCTTGATCTTTTTCTGGAACTCTTTCTGGCGTTTCTTCTGCTTATAGCTTGTTTCACCTGCCACCACCATCCATCCAAAGAAGATGAACATGTGCAGGATACATACAAAGATCTCCACCTTTGTGAAAATGCCGCCCTTGTAAAAATCGTACACATAGATCACGGCCTCTGCCACGGCGATCCATTTGGCCTTCAGGGGCAGGACCATCATCAGAAGGATCTGGGACTCCGGGAACATAAGGGCAAACACAAAGAAGAAGGAGTATACCAGGTGGATGGGTGTGAGCATCAGCGGGAAACCAGAAAGCAGGTACACCACCAGGGAGGCGATCACGTTCAGCAGCACGCCCAGTATGATATAGCAGTTAAAACGGAACTTTCCCCACACCTGCTCTACGATCATGCCGAAGGTACGGATACAGTAAAGGGCCAGGGCATTAAACAGGATAAATCCCATGGTACTGCCCCCGGTAAATGCAGGTGGGAACACAAGAAATGTAAAAATTCTCCATATTTGTCCCTGCATAATGGCCGCAGGGTTCAGCGTCAGGTAATTAAACAGAAACTGCGGTGCAATCAGGTACAGCACAATACCCAGCGCCTGGAGCGCGCACACATAGTTGATGATGCCTCCAATGGCATACCTGCTTAATTTCTGTTCAAGCTTCTTTAGAAATTTCATTAACGACTCCTTCTTTATGATATCAGAACAAATCCTTCTTATTAAAAATATAAGCTACCAGCAGTGACAGAGCCAGGGCAAATCCCAGGACAATGACGAATCCGTATGGATGGGTCGCAAAGGGCATGCCTCTGGAATTGACATTCATACCGTAGAAGCTGGCCACCATGGTGGGGATGGACATGACAATGGTCACGGTTGCCAGAAACTTCATCACAATATTCAGGTTGTTGGAAATAACAGAGGCAAACGCATCCATGGTTCCGCTGAGGATACCGCTATAGATATTGGCCATCTCAATGGCCTGTTTGTTTTCCACGATAACGTCTTCCAGCAGATCCGTGTCCTCAGGATACTTCTTGATCTTCTCAGTTCTGAGAAGTTTTTCCAGCACCACCTCATTGGAACGCAGGGAGGTGGTAAAATATACCAGGGACTTCTCCAGCTCCAAAAGCTCGATCAGCTCCTCGTTCTTCTGGGACTGGTGGAGCTTGCGCTCTATGACCTCACTCTTTTTGTCTATGATCCGGAGGTACTGCAGGTATTGGGTAGCGTTTTTATAAAGGATCTGCAGGATAAACCTGGTCTTCATAAAGGTGTGGAAATCCCTCACCCTTCCGTCCATAAATGACGTGAGCACCGGTGTCTCCTCCAGGCAGACAGTAATCAGCACCTCGTTGGTGGTAATAATAGCCAAAGGAATGGTCACAAACCAGTCCTTGCCGCTGCGCTCCTCAATGGACGGGATATCCACCAGAACCAGGGTGTAATCATCCTCCACCTCAATACGCGAGCGTTCCTCCTCATCCAGAGGCGCCTTTAAGTGGTCCGGGTCAATCTGATATGCATCCGCAATGTCAATGATCTCAGAGGCTGTAGGGTTTGTTAACGCAATCCAGCAGCCAGGCTGCATCTCTTCTTTTTCGTGCATAGCACCGTCTTCGGTCTTAAAAATCCGTATCATGCGAACTCTCCCCCATTTTGAAATTATACGTTCTCATTATAGTGACTGCCCCGCGGTTTGTCAAATAAAATAGCCTGCCATTTTTTATAAACAAAATAATTTTACTAGAATCATGCACAATTTTTGCCATTTCTTCACGATTTTTTAACGCCTGTCCCCAATTGTATTCCTTCCTAATTTATGCTAAACTCTATGGTGAGTATTCGCAGCCTCGTCTGCGGATTGTTGCATAAATCACAGTTTTTTCCATAAAACTGTAATATGATGAACGCAAAACAACTTCACGGTCCTCTGGGCTGTAAGTCACAAAGGAGGTTAGGGTAAAACCCCACGTATATGAGCTTACATACAACTACCCTTACACTTGGAATCGACATTGGTTCCACAACCGTTAAAATAGCATTACTGGATCAGAACTACCATATAGTATTCTCCGATTATGAGCGCCATTATGCCAATATACAGGAAACTCTGGCAGAACTTCTGAAAAAAGCATGCAGGGTAACCGGCCCCACGGACGTTGTCCCCGTCATTACCGGCTCCGGCGGCCTTACGCTGTCATCCCATCTGGATGTTCCCTTTGTCCAGGAAGTGGTGGCTGTGGCCTCCGCCCTTCAGGACTACGCGCCTCACACGGACGTAGCCATTGAGCTTGGCGGGGAAGATGCAAAAATTATATATTTTACCAATGGGATCGACCAGCGGATGAACGGAATCTGTGCAGGAGGCACCGGTTCTTTTATTGACCAGATGGCATCCCTGCTCCAGACAGACGCCGCGGGCCTGGATCAATACGCCAAGCACTACAAGGCCATCTATCCAATTGCGGCCCGGTGCGGCGTATTTGCCAAATCCGATATACAGCCCCTGATCAATGAGGGGGCCACCAGGGAGGACCTGGCGGCTTCCATTTTCCAGGCAGTTGTAAACCAGACCATCAGCGGTCTGGCCTGCGGCAAACCCATCAGGGGGAACGTAGCCTTTTTAGGAGGCCCGCTCCACTTCCTTCCCCAGCTGAGGGAAAGTTTTATCCGCACCCTGCGCCTGACCCCGGAGCAGATCATCGCACCGGACCACTCCCATCTGTTTGCGGCAGTGGGAGCTGCCATGAACCCTCAGGAAGATCAGGTCCCTGTGGCCCTTGATACCATCATCCAACGCCTGTCCTCAGGCATCCAGATGGATATTGAGGTAAAGCGCATGGAGCCCCTGTTTAAGGATCAGGCCGACTATGAAGAATTCTCCTGCCGCCATGCCTGCAACCATGTAAAGTCCGGCGACCTGGCATCCTATGAAGGGAACTGCTATCTGGGCATTGACGCAGGCTCCACCACCACCAAGGTGGCTGTGGTGGCCGAGGACGGAACCCTTTTGTACCGTTTCTACGATAATAATAACGGAAGCCCCCTGGCAACCGCGATCCACGCCCTGAGCGAGATACGTGGCCTGCTCCCTGATACGGCCCATATTGCCTACTCCTGCTCCACAGGATATGGGGAGGCCCTGTTAAAGGCAGCCCTGATGCTGGATGAGGGGGAGGTGGAGACCATCTCCCACTACTATGCCGCCGCGTTCTTTGAGCCGGATGTGGACTGTATCCTGGATATCGGCGGTCAGGACATGAAGTGTATCAAGATTAAGGACGGCACAGTGGACAGTGTACAGCTGAACGAGGCGTGCTCCTCCGGCTGCGGCTCCTTTATTGAGACCTTTGCAAAGAGCCTGAACTACAGTGTGGAGGATTTTGCAAAGGAAGCCTTGTTTGCAAAGAACCCCACGGACCTGGGCACGCGCTGCACCGTGTTCATGAACTCCAACGTAAAACAGGCCCAGAAGGAAGGGGCCACGGTGGCGGATATCTCCGCGGGCCTGGCTTACTCCGTTATCAAGAACGCCCTGTTTAAGGTTATAAAGATCACCAATGCCTCTGACCTGGGAAACCATGTGGTGGTCCAGGGCGGCACCTTTTATAATGACGCGGTGCTCAGAAGCTTTGAGAAAATATCCGGGTGTGAGGCGGTCCGCCCTGACATTGCGGGCATAATGGGCGCATTCGGCGCTGCCCTGATCGCAAAGGAGCGCTTCCACATGAACGGTGAGGAAGCCACTTCCATGCTCCCTCTGGATAAGATCATTTCCCTGAAATATACCACCTCCATGACCAGGTGCAAGGGCTGCAACAACCATTGTGTACTGACCATTAACCAGTTTGGCAGCGGCCGCCGTTTCATTTCCGGGAACCGGTGTGAACGCGGGCTGGGGCTTGAGAAGGCCAAAAAAGAGATTCCCAATCTCTTCGATTATAAATACCACCGCATGTTTGATTACGATCCCCTGCCCTTAGACCAGGCGGACCGCGGCACGGTGGGGATCCCGCGTGTCCTCAACATGTATGAGAATTTCCCCTTCTGGGCCGTATTTTTCCAGAAGCTGCGCTACCATGTGGTGCTTTCCCCCCAGTCCACCAGACAGCTCTATGAACTGGGGATTGAATCCATTCCCAGCGAGTCCGAGTGTTATCCCGCCAAGCTGGTGCACGGCCACATATCCTGGCTGATCAAACAGGGGATCAAGTTTATATTTTATCCATGCATTCCATATGAGCGCAATGAAAGCCCGGATGCAGGCAACCACTACAACTGCCCCATGGTCACCTCCTATGCTGAGAATATCAAAAACAATGTGGAGGCACTGGAGGAGGAGCATGTTTCCTTTGTCAATCCCTTTATGGCATTTACCAATGAGCAGGTGCTCACCGATGCCCTGGTAAAGGAATTCACAAAACGGGGGGAGATCCCCGCTGCTGAGATCAGGATGGCTGCCCACGCGGCCTGGCAGGAACTTCTTGCATCCCGCCTGGACATGGAGAAAAAGGGTGAGGAAACCCTTGCATGGCTGAAGGAGACAGGAAAGCGGGCAGTGGTGCTGGCTGGCCGGCCTTACCATGTGGATCCTGAGATCCACCACGGGATCCCGGAACTGATCACGTCCTATGGGTTCGCGGTACTCACAGAGGACTCCATCTCCCATCTGGGTCAGGTGGAACGGCCCCTGGTGGTGACGGACCAGTGGATGTACCACACGCGCCTCTATGCGGCGGCCAGCTTTGTAAAGACCCAGGAAAACCTGGATCTCATACAACTCAACTCCTTTGGATGCGGACTGGACGCAGTGACCACGGACCAGGTTGCCGAGATACTGACACGCTCCGGCAAGATCTACACCGTGCTGAAGATCGATGAGGTGAACAACCTGGGCGCTGCCAGGATCCGGATCCGCTCCCTGATCGCCGCCTTAAAGGTCCGCGACCAGAAGCACTATGAGCGCAAGGTGGTGTCCAGCGCTTACAACCGTGTGTATTTTACCAAGGAGATGAAGAAGACATATACCCTTCTCTGCCCCCAGATGTCGCCCATCCATTTTGACCTTCTGGAACCGGCTATCCGCTCCTTTGGCTATAAGATCGAGGTACTGCAAAACCATAACCGCAGCGCGGTGGATGTGGGGCTCCAGTATGTGAACAACGATGCCTGCTATCCGTCCCTGATCGTCATCGGACAGATCATGGACGCCCTGCTGTCGGGGAAATACGACCTGGACCACACCGCCGTGCTTATGAGCCAGACAGGCGGCGGCTGCCGCGCATCCAACTATGTGGGATTCATCCGCCGCGCCCTGGAAAAGGCCGGTATGCCTCAGATCCCCGTTGTCTCCGTGAATGCCAACGGCATGGAGACCAACCCCGGCTTTACATTTACAGTCCCTCTGCTCACAAAGGCCATGCAGGCCATTGTGTACGGCGATATCTTCATGCGTGTGCTTTACGCCACACGGCCCTATGAGGCGGAACCGGGCAGCGCCAACGCCCTTCACGAAAAGTGGAAGGTCCGTTGTATCCAGTCTCTGTCCAAACGGAACGCCGCCATGATGGAATTCGGCCGCAACATCCGGGGAATTGTCCGGGATTTTGACAATCTGCCAAGACGTGATGTGAGAAAACCCAAGGTGGGTATTGTGGGTGAGATCCTTGTAAAGTTCTCCCCTCTTGCCAACAACCACATTGTGGAGCTTCTGGAGTCCGAGGGGGCTGAGGCAGTGATGCCCGACCTGATGGATTTCCTATTATACAGTTTCTATAACAGCAACTTTAAGGCAGAGCACCTGGGCACCAAGAAATCTACCGCAAGGCTGTGCAATGCCGGTATCTCCCTGCTGGAGTATTTCCGCAGGACAGCTAAGAAAGAGCTGAAAGCCAGCATGCATTTTACGCCCCCGTCCGCCATCAATGAACTGGCTGAGATGGCCAAGGGCTTTGTGTCCCTGGGCAACCAGACCGGCGAGGGATGGTTCCTCACAGGAGAGATGCTGGAGCTGATCCACAGCGGTGTGAACAATATCATCTGCACCCAGCCCTTTGGCTGTCTGCCCAACCATATTGTGGGCAAAGGCGTGATCAAGGAGCTGCGCCGGCACTACCCTCAGTCCAATATCATTGCCGTGGACTATGACCCGGGCGCCAGCGAGGTGAACCAGCTCAACCGTATCAAACTCATGCTTTCCACTGCCCAGAAAAACCTAAAGCAGGAAAAACCGGCTGAACCCCAGCCTGTGAAAAAGCGGCACGCCCCCAAGGCAAAGACGCTGCAGACAGCGTAAGGGGCGGAGGTATCAAGAACGGACTGCTTGATCACAGACGGCAGAACTGACAGAATATAATACATAACAGACAGGCTGCATCCCCGCTGAGCGGAGGATGCAGCCTGTCTGCCTATCATGTTTATGTTTGTCAAGAACACGTTTCCAAAGAGGTCCCTTTCATCCTGGATCGGATTCCTGAAACCACCAGGACCGCGATGGTCATAAAATATGGCAGGGCCAGTACGATCTGGGACGGTATCCCAAAATTCTGCATGCTGGCCGCCAATGCCTGTGCATACGCAAACATAAAACTGTATACCGCCGCCATCACCGGATTTCCCTTGGCGATCATAATGGCCGCAACTGCCAGGAAGCCGCGTCCCGCGGACATGTTTTCCGTAAAGATGGAAGTTCCCCCCAAAGGCAGGATGGCCCCTGCGATCCCCACAAAAAAGCCGGTGATCAAAACGGAATACCACTTGTAGCGCAGCACGTTGGTTCCTGTTGTCTGGGCCGCCTTCTCATTGATGCCCACGCTTCTGAGCCTGAGGCCAAAGGGTGTTTTGTACATGGCGATCCATGTACCCGCAACTGCCAAAAGTGTAAGGTACACCACAATATTATGGGCGCCCAGCACCTCCCCCGCATAGGGGATCCTGCTGATCAGGGGCAGTTTGATCACGGGGAGACTGACCAGGCGCGGATCCATAAAGGAGCCGCGTTTTCCAAATAAATTCAAAAGCAGGAAGGAGGTAAATGCATCCATTCCCAGATTCATGGCAATGCTGACCACCATTCCGCTGGAGCCCAGATGGAACACCAGTGTCCCGAACAGGACCGCACAGGCCAGTCCGGCCAGGATACCGCACAATACCCCCACATAGGGGCTGCCTGAATAGTAGGTACCCAGGGTTGCGAAGAAGGCCGCGCACAGCATAAAGCTTTCCAGGGCAATATTAAAGATTCCTGTCCTGTCCCCAAAGCAGCCGCCAATGGAGGACAGGATCAGGGGCACGGCCATTCTCAGCGCAGCTGCCATGGTAATGGTTCCCACTAAAATATTTAGCATTATCCCACCACCGCCTTTCTCTTAAACATACCTGCCAGTTTCCTGTAGTCCACTGTGATGAACAGCACAAAGAGGGCCTGGATCAGCAGTACCGTGAGACGGTTCACATCGCACATGCGCTCCATGTGAAGGGAACCGGCTTTCAGGATCCCCCATATCACGGCTACCACCAGAACTGTCAGCGGATTGTTGCCCGCGATCATGGCGATCATGATCCCGTCCCATCCCAGATTGTTGGAAAAGCTGGCCGTAAACTTCCCATAAGTGCCCTGTACCTCAATACTGCCGCATAATCCGGCCACAAAACCGGACAGCAGGAAGATGGCCAGGAATGTTTTTGTCACATTGACGCCCCCTATCCTGGCAAACCTGCGGTTCTCACCCACCTGCTTTAGCTCATACCCCACCACCGTGCAGCGGTAGACCAGGTAGATGACCACCACAAGTCCCACCGCGATCAGAATCCCGGTGCTGGCATTTGTCTTGGGGATCAGGTTGGTGAGACGCGCCGTATCCTCGATGGGAGGCGTGGACAGGGCCAGGGAATCCCCCGCCGCGCTGATGCCCATCACAATATAGGTGAGATATTCCGTCATCAGGATGGCAATGTAATTCAGCATAAGGGTTGTGATCATCTCATTCACATGGAATACCAGCTTCATCACTGCCGGAATCAGTGCAAACAACATTCCCGCAGCACCGGCTGCCAGCAGGCATCCGGTTACGTGAAGGGCCTTTGGCAGATGTACATAGAATCCAAACAGTGCCGCCGCATAGGCCCCAAAGTAAAGCTGCCCCTCAATGCCCAGGTTCATGACCCCTGATTTGAAGGCTATGGTGGCAGCGATCCCGGTCAGGATACAGGGTGTGATCCAGCGCAGCGTATTTCCAATATTGCGGATGCTCCCAAAAGCTCCCTGGAGGATATATTTCATGGCCGTGGCAGGATTCTCTCCCTGCCACAGGATGAGAACACTGCCGATTATCATAACTGCCATAAATGAAAATACATATTTCATCACATTCCAGGCAGCGTCCTGGCCCATGCCCCTTGTTATCTTACTCATGCGCAGCCACCTCCCGTCATCAAAAGCCCTATCTCTGTCTCCGTCTTCTCACCGTGTATTCCTCCATCGTACAGCTGTCCATCGTACATTACAAGGATGCGGTCTGATACTTCCATCACCTCATTCAGCTCATGGCTTACCAGCAGGATGGCCGCTCCTGCGCCTGCCAGGCTTTCAATCTTTTTCCAGATAAATTCAATGGCACCTATGTCAATGCCCCGGGTGGGATCCTCAATGATCAGCAGACGGTTGTCCTGCAGGAACTCCCTGCCCACGATCAGTTTTTGGATATTTCCCCCTGAAAGGGTCTGTATCTTCAGGTTGGGCGAGGATGCCTTAACATTAAAATCATGGATGATATGCTCTGTAAAGGATATGGCCTGCTTTCGCTTCAGGAGATAGCGGTTTCCAAATCCCTTCACAATATGGTAGCCCATGATGGCGTTCTCCCACAGGGTGGCTTCCCGGTTGATGCCTTCGCTGATGCGGTCCTGGGGCACATATCCGATATGGCACATGCGGTGTTCCCGGCAGTTAAGGCCCGTGATGTCCTTTCCATCAAAGAGGACTTCCCCCCGGCTGCTGCTTCTTAGGCCGAACAGTCCCTCCACCAGCTCCTGCTGGCCGGAACCGGCCACGCCTGCAATTCCCAGAATCTCCCCCCTGCGTATTTCAAAGGAGACATCCTTTAACTTTTCCCTTCCCTCATAATCCGGTACGGACAGATGCCTGACCTGGAGCAGCACGTCTCCCTGCTTCTTTTCTTCTTTCTGGGCAGTAAGGATGACCTCCCTTCCCACCATCATGGTGGCAAGGCCATGTTCGTCCGTCTCATCCGGTTTTACGGTATCCACATAATGTCCGTTCTTTAAGACCGTGATGCGGTCGGAGATTTCCATTACTTCCTTCAGCTTGTGGGTGATGAACAGCACGGTCTTGCCGTTTTTCACCAGAAAACGGATGGCCTCAAACAGGCCCTGGATCCCCTGGGGTGTCAGCACGGATGTGGGCTCGTCAAAGATAATGATGTCCACTCCCCGGTATAATATCTTCACGATCTCCACCTGCTGCAGCATGGAAACGGACAGGTTCTGGACCAGTTCATCCAAAGGTATGTTAAAATGATACTCCCGGCATATGTCCTCCACATGGCGGCGGGCCGCTTCCCGGTTCAGGAAAATACCCCATTTCTTCTTCTCATATCCCATCATGATATTATCCAGCACAGTCAATTCAGGGAACAGCATAAATTCCTGGTGCACCATTCCGATGCCCGCCCTGCTGGCATCATTGGGATTCTTGAAATCCACCTTTTTCCCGTGTACAAACAACTCCCCCTCATCCGGCCGGTACAGGCCGCTGATCACATTCATGAGCGTGCTTTTTCCAGCCCCGTTTTCCCCGATGACCGCATGGACTGTTCCCTTCCTTACAGACAGGCTGATCCTGTCATTTGCGGTCAGACTTCCGAACCGCTTGGTTATCCCCTTTAATTCCAGCACAAAGTCCATAGATGCCTCCTTTATGTAACCATGGCCTGCTATTTAAGCAAGTCCTCCAGGTTAAGGGAACCGGATCTCACAGCTGCAAGCAGTTCGTCCAGCTCTGCCTTCACATCATCAGGAAGTTTTTCATAATCCCTGTCATCATAGATCGCTGACTGGGTCTCAATTCCGTAATTGGTCCTTCCGGCCGTGAACCTGCCTTCCTTGTAAGCGGTAAAGGAGTCAAACACAGCTCCGTTGATATCGGTTAAGGAGGACCAGAATACGCAGCCGTCAATGCCGCCCTGCCATTCATCCACTCCAATACATTTAATTCCCGCATCCGAACAGCCCTGGATCACACCCAGGCCCGCCAGATTGGCTGTCTGGAAGATAATGTCGGCGCCCTGGCTGACCATGATCTTTGTCTGCTCCCCTGCCTTTACCGTATCACTGTCGTCCCCCACATAAGCGGTCTGTACCACCACATCCGGGTCCGCATATTTGGCTCCAGCCAGGTATGCGTCACGGAACCGGTTGATGACCGGGATATCCAGGCTGCCGATCCATCCGATAGTCCCTGACTGGGTGGTCTTGGCTGCCACAAAGCCGGATACAAAGGCTGGTTCCAGGGAATCCACATACACGTTTGCCACATTGTCATACTTTGTGTCCAGGCTGCTGTCGATCAGACAGAACATGGTCTCCGGGTATTCCGGCGCCAGCTCCACAGCCACCTCATTGACCGTGTCAAACATAGTGTAGATGGGATTTGCCCCCATTTCCGCCATGGCCCTGATCTGCTCGGAATACTCAGCCTTGTCAAGCGCCTCGATCAGCTTAACCTGGGCTCCGTACTCATTTTCGATCCTCTCAAAACCGGTCCAGGTCAGATCCGTAAAAGGAACGCCTGCCGGCGCCTCAGATATCAGACAGGTAAACAGATCCCCGTTCTCCGGCGTTTCTGCTTTTTTTGCTTCCTCTGTTTCCCCTGCGTTCTCTGATTTACCCGCTTCCTTTCCTGCTTCCTCTGCTTTCTCGGTCTTTGCCTCGCTTGCGGCCTGTGTCTGGTCCTTGGGGGCCTCTGTCTTGCCTGCACATCCTGACAGCGCGCAGATAACGGCTGCTGCGGTTAAAAACAATTTCATCTTTCTCATATCGTTCTCCTCCTTCGTGACTCATCAAAAATGGAACACAACTCTGTAATATCCTTTACCACACAATCCGGCGATTGTTCCACCAGGGAATCCACCGGCCAGTTTCCCGATGGCACTGCCACCGTAAACACACCTGCAGCCACTCCTGCCTCAATGTCAAAGGGAGACTCCCCAATGTACACACAGCCCTTGGGGGCTGTCCCGCAGGCAGCTGCTCCCTTTAAAATAGGCTCTGGATCCGGTTTAAAACAGGTCACATCATCCCTGGTGACCATGAACCGTATATAGCGGTCCAGCCCCATCCGCCCTAAGATATGGGCTGCATTCTTTCTCCGCTCCGATGTGATCAGGCAGACCGGGCATCCCAGGCCCTCTATGTATTTTACAGTTTCCAGGGCTCCGTCTATGAGCCTGGCCCTCTCCATATGGATGGGGTACTGCCGTTTATACTCCTCGATAAAATCAGCTATGGTTTCTTTATCATCCGGGCTTATGTCGGTCAGGGTGGTGAGCATTACCTCCACCGGAAGCCCAAACATGCCCATGATCTCCTCTTTGGAAGGAGTCACCTTGCTTACCGTTTGAAACGCTGCCAAAAGCGCATCACAGATACAGTCCTGGGAGTGGATCAAGGTCCCGTCCAGATCCGTGAGCAGTGCCTGATATCCGGGCATCCCTACTCCACCCCTCACTTTTTTAAGATCGCATGGTCCAGCGCGTGGCTGCACGGGCAATCCCTGTCATCTGAAAGGGTGGGGATGGCCAGGTACAGCACCTGCTTAAAATCCTCTATTCCCTGTTTCAGCAGCCTTGGGAAATCGTCCGCCTCGATCTGCTCTCCCAGGCACCAGTTAGTGGGAACACAGATATGGGCATAACAGATTGCCGCCTCCCTGGCAAACACGGCCTCAGGCAGAGTGGTCATCCCAATGAGGTCAGCTCCCAGCTTTCTGAACATTTTCAGTTCAAACGGCGTCTCAAATCTGAGTCCCTCATTGACAAAGATCACGGCCTGGTCGTGGACATGTCCGGGCTTTACCTGGTTGGCCGCCTGGATCAATGCCTTTCTTAAGTCCGGGCAATAGGCCGGCGTCATGTCCACATGGTATGCCTCCACCTCATCATCATACAAAGAACGTGGGAACCTTCTGGTCCAGTCGCAGAAGTCATGGGGGATCACCAGGCTGCCCAGCTCAATGTCCGGGTTGCTGCTTCCCACGCAGTTGGTCGCCAGTATCTGCTCCACTCCCAGTTCCTTAAACGCCCATATGTTGGCCCTGTAATTAATGCGCGGCACAATGATTTTGTGCTCCTCCCCGTGACGCGGGAGGAAATAAACCTTGCGTCCCTGGATCATTCCCTCAAAGATTTCTGAAGAACGCCCATATTTATTATTATGGACAAACATCCTGGGGTTTTCCAGAAGCTCATAAAATCCGCTGCCTCCGATAATTCCTACTGGTTTCATTTGTTTTTCTCCTTTTCCCTTTTGTTTACTCTCGGGATCTCCGGGGGTAAACTTATATTTTTTGAAACTGAAATCGTTTTCAGTTCCTGTAAAAAAAATGTTGTCCCTATCCTGACCACATTTTTTTACTGTCATGTAAAAGGGAAGTCCCCCTGGACTCCCCAGGAGCGCGTATGAGCACGCTCCTGTCCGCCTTTATGGGTATGCCGCCTTTCCTCATAGCGAGGGAGCGCATACCGATGTCCGTTCAATAAAGTTTAATTCCAGGGCCTCCACCCGGGCCCCGGCGCGTTTTCCCGACTGTTCCATCCTGTTTAGCAGCAGTTTTACCGCACAGCTTGCAATCGCTGATGTATCCAGACGGAAGCTGGTGATCCCATGGCGGGCAAATGCCTGCACATCCTCATCACACTCCTCAAAACCAATCATCGAGATATCCCCTCCCGGCGTCATCCCATGATTTCTCACCGCCTCCAGGACACCTGTGGTCAGCGTATTATTCCCGGCTATGATGGCCGTGGGAGGATCCGGCAGTTCAAGAAGCCTTGACGCATACCGTATACCGGCTTTCGTCTTCCAGCAGTCCTGTATAAAATACTCCTCCCTCCAGGGCAGCCCATGGGCCTGGAGCCCATCCCTAAATCCCCGGATCCGCTCCTCCGCTATGCCGTGTCCCTCTGCTCCCACAAGAAAGGCGATCTTATTATGTCCATGTCGGATCAGATACTCTGTACCCTGGTACAGGGCCTCGTAATTCCGGTTCATTACGCAGTCTATGGTTGTATTCCCCTCAAAATAGCGGTCGATCAGCACCATGGGTTTCTTAACATTCTGCAACGGTGACAGTTCCTTTAAGGAGGTGGCATCCAATATCCCGTCAGCCATCTGGCAGATGGAGCTTCCCAGAAAGCTGCACTCCTCATCTGCGGACTCTGTTGTATATACAACCACATAATAGCCATATTTCTTCATTTCCTGGATAACCGTGTTGATCAATTGGGTAAAAAAATGATTATCAATGATGGGCACGATCACCACCACCACCTGGCTCCTGCCCCGTACCATGGCCTTTGCCGTAAAATCAGGCACATAGTGGAGTTCGTCAATGGCTTTCTGAACCCGTTCTTTTACCTCTGAATTGATCCACTTATAGTCGTTGAGTACACGTGAGACGGTGGCCGGTGATACACTGGCATATTCAGCCACATCCTTAATTGTGATTTTCCCCTTTTTCATGTGCACTTCTTCCTCTTTTCTGCAGCTGAAATCCTTTTCAGTATAGCAATATTACCATATATTTTTTGTTTTTGCAATACTGTACCTTTATTTTCCCGCATAAAATAATCCCTATCGCGTGTCGGAAAGATCCCTTTTTACTTCCCTGATCCAGTCCTCGACTGCAAAGGCCAGGATCTGCTGCTGCTTTAAGACAGCCATACCTGTCCTTGGGATCTCAGGCTCCCCCTCTTTCATGCTTACATTTTCTTCCAAATATGTTTTCAAGGTTTTTATATTGTCCTCAATCTTTTCCAGGCAGGCTTTTTGTTTTTCCGGCGTGATACTGTCCAGGTTTACCATCACAGCATTAAAATCCAGGAAAATGTGTATGGGCTTGGAGGCAATCTCCTCCATAAGGTGTTCAAATTCCCTGTTCCCCTGTTCCGTCAGGGAATAGACCGCCTTCTCGGCCATCCTGCCCTCCTTTACCATGCTGCTTGTGATATATCCCTTCTCCTCCAGCTGGATCACCTTTTTATAAATGGAAGGCGTGCTGATCTTCACCCACCTGGATATATTGCGGTACTCCACTAATTTCTGGATATCGTAGGCACTCAAAGACTCCTTTTTTAACATTCCCAACACGATCAGATCAATAGTCGCCATAATTTCCTCCTTTAACCTTGACATATACTATAATTTATAGTAGTATTTATTCCGTTGCTTTAAATACTATAATTTATAGTACTTTATTTCACAATCTATGTCAAGGGAAAGGACAGAATAGTATGAATCACAGGAACGAACATGAAGGAACGGTCATGAAGGAAAAAAACAGGAAATCAGAAAACATGGAATCAGAAAACAGAAAAACAGGAAACAGAAAAACAGAATTGCTGGGGAATGCGCCCATTCCCAAAGCCCTCTTGGCAATGGGGCTTCCCACCATGATCGGTATGATGATCAACGCATTGTACAATCTGGTGGACGCCTTTTTTGTGGGAGGACTGGGAACCAGCCAGATGGGGGCCATATCAGTTGCCTTTCCCCTGGGGCAGGTGGTGGTGGGCCTGGGTCTGCTGTTTGGAAATGGGGCGGCATCCTATATTTCCAGGCTGCTGGGACGCGGGGATAAGGACACGGCGGATCAGGTTGCCAGCACCGCTCTGTACAGCAGCATCCTGGCAGGCGCTTTGATGATCCTCCTCACCCTGATCTTTCTCACCCCCATTCTCAGGCTTTTGGGCGCGACCCAAAGCATACTGCCCTATGCCCTTACCTATGGGGGTATCTATGTCACTTTCTCTATTTTTAATGTGTTTAATGTAACCATGAACAACATTGTCACCAGCGAAGGCGCTGCAAAGACCACCATGTGCGCCCTTCTCTCAGGAGCGGTCCTGAATATGGTCCTGGACCCTGTCTTTATCTATGGACTTGATTTAGGCGTGGCAGGCGCCGCCATTGCCACCGCCCTGTCACAGGTCATCTCCTCACTGGTCTATCTGGCCTATATACTTTGCAAAAAAAGCATGTTTACCTTCCGTCCCAGCCAATGCCGTTACTCCCCGCAGATCATGTCTGAAATCTTAAAGATCGGCGTTCCCACCCTGGTATTCCAGCTGCTGACCGGCCTTTCCATCACTCTGATCAACATGCAGGCAAAGGAATACGGGGACTCGGTAATCGCCGGGATGGGGGCTGTCACAAGGATCATTTCCATGGGAAGCCTGATGGTATTCGGTTTTCTAAAAGGCTTCCAGCCCATTGCGGGATACAGCTATGGGGCAAAGAAATATGATCGTCTGCGTCAGGCGATCCGTACATCCATCCTCTGGTCAACCATCTTCTGCACCGTGTACGGACTGGCCATGGCCGTCTTCCCCACAGCGGTCATTTCCCAATTCACAAAAGGGGATATGGAAATGATCCAGGCCGGACAAAAAGCCCTGCGCGCAAACGGGCTGTCCTTTCTGCTTTTTGGTTACTACACGGTCTATTCCTCGCTCTTTCTTGCCCTTGGAAAAGCCAGAGAAGGCTTTATCCTTGGCGCCTGCAGGCAGGGGATCTGCTTTGTCCCAATCATCTTAGCACTCCCCGCCCTTTGGGGAATAAACGGCATTCTCTACGCACAGCCGGCAGCTGACATCATCTCTGCCATTGTTGCCGTGGCCATGTCTGTACGTCTGCACAGGGAGCCTTTTTATGCCATACCCTCAAATATCTGATGCATATTAGTGTGGCGCTGCAATGAGTTTAAATCCTCCTCAATAAACTTCCAGGTATCTTGATAGGTGCCTGGAACAGCCACCTGCTGTTCCGACAGGAATGCGATAAAATCCTCCGGATTCTGCTCATATTTATCCGCAAACTCATCTGACATTTCTTCCTTTTCCTCATTGGTAAAATCCTTTAATTCATTGAACAGCACATGCTCCAGGTTACAGGAATTATAGTAGATATTGTATGGGATGGCGCCGATCTTTCCGGTCTTATACAGCTTAAAAAGTATTTCCGACTTCTTGTGGTTGCGGTCCAAAATAGCCTCCCTGGACCTTGTCTCTATGTGGTCCTCATAGTATGTGATGGAATCCACGTCCGCAGGCCATACGCACTCGTCACTGATAAAAACACCGTCCGTGTCCGCAAGATGGATGATCTTAATAAAGTCCGAGGTTTTGTACCTGTATTTTTCCTTCAGCGTGCTTACCAAGTCGTTTATCTTCCTGATGATGTTATCCACACTTACATAGTCCCTGGTTGTTATGTCCCCGTGCACAACCACAAACTGTATCTGTTCATTTGAAAAATACTCCTTCATCACGGAACCGATGACAGCCTCATCGCTGGAGCCTTCCACAATAAATGCTATGACCTTTTTTTCCTTATTTTCCATGTTTCATTTCCCCGCCTGTGTGCTTCATGCTTCTGCCCGCTTTCCTGAACGCCCGCGCGATCTTAAAGCTGTCCGTCTCGCTGTATATCTCTTCAATCTGTCCCCCCAGGGTGATACTCCTTAGATACGCATCCCGCAGATTGTCCGATGCTTTCATGTTTCTCATATGAATGTAACGGTTATTTGGATTGGCAGTGGAAAACATGATGCTGTCCTTTTTAAGCATCTCCAAAGCCCGCAGGTTATGGGAGGTGAAGATCAGCTGTCCCCTGGCGCTTTTATGAAAGATATCCAGCAGTTCCCCCAGCATATATTCAAAAATTCCTGCGTCCAGTTCATCGATCACAAGGCAGATCGAGGCATTCCCAAATGCCTGGATCAGAGCGTTTAAAATGGAAATGATCTTGATGATTCCTTCTGATTCCATGCGTATGGGAATGGGAGGGATCCCATCCCTTTTGGATAACAGTTCCACTTTAAACCCTGTTTTTCCATTGCCCATCATCTGGAATCCATGGTCCCGGATATCCAGTCTCATCCCCGGAATTATGGTGTGGATCACCGTATTGATCTGTCCTGTGATTTGATACAGCACGTCCTTCTGCCTTTCATCCAGCACCGTGGCTTCCATGAGGGAAATGGTGAAATCCCCCTTCAGTCCAGGATTATATGGGTCCTCCTTGTCGATCCTGAATGCCATAGGCAGCACAAAATTGGCTGAGATCACACCGGAATGGGAGTTTCTTATAACAAACAGATCCGTGAGGGCATAGTGGAACAATGCCTTGATGATCGCAGAATACTCAGAAAAAGCATTCCCATGCTCTGAAAAAAAGATCTCCCGGCTGCTCTCCCCAAAGATGTAGGAACACCTGCTTTTCTCAGCCAGTTTTCTGGCCACGATCAGGTCGGTCTTATACTCTTTATTTGTTTCAAATACCTCCTCCAGCCGCTTTTTAGGCCTGAAAACCACCGACCTGTCATCCCGTTTATAATCCATAAATACGGCTCTGCTGGTCCTTCTGCCCTTTGAGTTTTTCGCACAGCTTAATAGTTCCCTCAGGATCTCAACCTGTCTGTTTTCCGTTCTCCGGATCTGGATCCGATACCCCACTTCAAATACAGAATCCTCCATAAAGACCGCAAACTCCGCCCAGATTTCCGCCTGATCCTCATTGGCGTCTATATAATCTCCCATCTCCTCCTTCAGGCTTTTTCCGATCATAATGTTTTGCAGAAAATATAAAGCGTCCACCGCCGCCGTCTTCCCGGAACCGTTCTGCCCATACAGCCCTAATATTTCAGACCTTTGAAAGCACAGTTCTTTGTTGTGCGCGCAGGGCATTTCGATCCTGCCAAAAGATACATTTTTTATGTTCTTTAAATCCAGTGACTGCAGACGGACTATTATGTCACCCAATGAAACTACCTCCTCTACCACAAAATTGCCCATGGCATATCCAGTTTTTCCATTAGTATTTTCTGGTTGGGGGATTTCTATTCAGGGGATATCTGCAACGGCAAAAGAGTGGGGAAATCCCCACTCTCTTATGCACACCCCATCTGATGATCATACAAACAACCGGTCCGCCACATCCGTGATATTATCATATTTTTCAATATTACATATCATATTGATCCATTCCTCTGCCTGTTCAGGATCCATCACATGGGACACCTGAACTTTAAAACGATCGATAAACTGTTCCCTGGTCATCATGTTGGCCGGATGTCCTAAGTGGCAATCACTCCTCCGCAACTTCCACAATCATCCCCTCAGGACCTTCCACTGTCCAGTGAGCGCCGCCGCGGATCACGGCTCTGACCCGGCCCCGGTCTGAGGTGACCCTTATGTCAGCTGCTTCCTTTCCATCCACATCCGGAACCATGATGCGGATATCTGCCTGGTCCTTGATCTGGAACAGCTTTAAGGTGGTGCCGGATACATAGTCATAATCCGGCCGCTCCTCATGGCTGCCCACTGCCAGGACCGTGTTTTCCCTTACCATCAGCGGGAGATGGAAATAGTCAAATACTTCCCTGTACCATCTGCCGCCTTCCCTCACCTCGCCTGTGAGGTAATTGGTCCATGTGCCCGCCGGGAGATAGTAGGCCACTTCCCCGCTTTCCCGGAACACGGGCGCTACCAGCAGGGAATCCCCCAGCATATACTGCCGGTCCAGCGTCTCGCAGGCAGGGTCCTCCGGGAACTCCAGGAACATGGGGCGCATCATGGGTATGCCTTCCCTGTGGGCCTTTACCGCCTGGGCAAAGATGTAGGGCATCAGGGAGCATTTTAACTTAACAAATTTCCTCAGCACGTCACATGCCTCATCATCAAACAGCCAGGGCACCCGGTAGGAGGTGGAGCCGTGAAGCCGGCTGTGGGAGCTGAGAAGGCCGAAGGCACACCAGCGCTTATACACATCAGCGGATGCGGTCTGCTCAAATCCCCCAATGTCATGGCTCCAGAACCCGTAGCCCCCAAGGGACAGGGACAGTCCGCCCCTCATATCCTCAGCCATGGAAAGGTAGGTTGCCGTACAGTCCCCGCCCCAGTGCACGGGGAATTTCTGGCCTCCGGCCGCCGTGGATCTGGCAAATACAAGGGCCTTATCCTTTCCCAGCTTGCGCTCCAAAAGTGTAAATACCACCTGGTTGTACAGGTAGGTGTAATAGTTATGCATTTTTACAGTGTCGGACCCGTCATAATACATTACTCCGGTCACAGGTATCCGCTCTCCAAAATCCGTCTTAAAGCAGTCCACGCCCATGTCGATCAGGCGCTCCAGCTTATCCTGGTACCACTTGCAGGCCTTAGGATTGGTGAAGTCCACCAGAGCCATTCCCGCCTGCCATCTGTCGCACTGCCACACGGAGCCGTCCAGGTTCTTTACAAAATACCCCTGCTCCATGCCCTCATCAAACAGGGCCGACTTCTGGCCGATGTAGCTGTTGATCCACACACAGATATGAAGTCCTCTGGCCTTATACCTCTTTAACATGGCCTCCGGGTCAGGGAAGGTATCCTTATCCCACTCAAAGTTGCACCACTCATATCCCTTCATCCAGAAGCAGTCAAAATGGAAGGTGTGAAGCGGGATGTCCCGGTCCTCCATGCCCTGAATAAAGCTGCTCACCGTCTCCTCATCATAACTGGTGGTAAATGAGGTGGTCAGCCACAGTCCAAAGGACCATGAGGGAGGCAGGGCAGGCTTGCCTGTGAGCTCGGTGTACAGCTGCACCGTCTCCTTGGGGGTGGTTCCGTTGATGATGTAGTAATCCAGCCTCTCCGTCTGCACGCTGAACTGCACCCGCTCCACCTTCTCGCTGCCCACTTCAAAATGCACGTCACCGGCATGGGCCACAAACACCCCGTATCCTTTGTTGGTAATATAAAAGGGGATGTTCTTATAGGTCTGCTCAGAGGCAGTGCCCCCGTCCTCGTTCCACACCTCCACGGTCTGGCCGTTCTTCACAAAGGGGGTATACCGCTCTCCCAGTCCGTAAACATACTCGCCCACGTCTAAAAGCAGCTGTTCCGCCATGTAATTCTTTCCAGTCTCCCTGTTTTTCATATAAGCCAGGTTCCGGAAGCTGCTCTCTGTGAGAAGGCGGTCCCCATCCTTAAATTCCACCTTCCACCCCATTGGCGCCTTATGGATCACCGCGCTGGTCCTGCCGGATTGGTAGGTGATGGTCTCCTCGTCCTCTGTAATGGAGACAAAACTTCCCTCCTGCTCTGCCACCTGGTAGTGGGGCCCTTTATACAGGGCTCCCTTAAAGTGGACCGCCGATACCTTGATCACATTTTCCATGGGACTGGAAAATGTGACCGTGAGCATGGGCTGGTTCAGGGTGTCCCCCCGGTCTCCCATATGTTTTGTGGCAGCGTAAACCACAAGGCTGTTATCCTTTTTGCCTGTATCGTAAACTGTATCGTAATTTGTACTATAATCTGCATCATAATATTCCACCGCGTACACGGGGTCGATCTCTTCCCTGATACGCCAGTAACCGTTTGTGAATTTCATCTTTCCCTCCGATCGAGACTCCCACCTCTTCAGGTGGTGTTTCCCTTCTTATACAGCTGTGAACACAGGCAGCTGGTCAATGGGCGCTTCCACCTGGGCCGTTGTGCCTCCATGGTACATTTCCCCTGTAAAGAAATGCTTCCATTCCCTTCCCTCAGGGAAGTACACGGTCCGTTTCCTCATATCGGCATACAGCACGGGCGCCACCATCATATCAGGTCCAAACATGTACTGGTCCTCGATCTCCCACGCCATTTTATCCTCCGGGAAATCATAGAACAGAGGACGCATCACCGGGGTTCCCTGTTCATGGGCTGCTGCCATCTGCCGGGCAATATAGGGTTTCATGGACTCCCTTAAGTTGAGGTAGGTCTTGCAGATCTCATATGCCTCATCCCCAAAGGACCACACCTCATTGTCCGCACCTGACACACATGCGGCGCCGCCCTCCGTGCCCATGGGCTCTTTTAGTGGTTCCCGGTATCCATGCAGACGCATGACCGGGCAGAATGTACCGTACTCAAACCAGCGGATCAGCAGTTCCCTGAATCCCGGCTCCCGGGGGTCCCCGCCGTGGAATCCGCCGATATCCGTGGTCCACCAGGGGATCCCTGCCATTCCCATGTTAAGGCCTGCCGCCACCTGGTTTCTTAGACTGGCAAAGCTGGAATGAATGTCCCCGGACCATACCAGGGCCCCGTATTTCTGGGAACCGGCCCAGGCACAGCGCAGCAGGTTAATGATATTTTCCTGCCCCTCCGCCTTCATGCCGTCAAAGAATGTCTTTGCATACATGGCAGGATAGATATTGCCGATCTGCACATTGGGTCCCATGTGGTAGCGGTAGTTGTCAAAATCATAGATGCTGTATTCAGGCTCCGCCTCATCCAGCCAGAAGATCTTTACGCCCTTGTCATAATAATTCTGTTTTGCTTTCTGCCATACATACTCCCTGGCCTTTGGATTGGTGGCGTCAAAATGGACGGTATTTCCCTGGAAATCCATGGCGATCCGGAATCCCCTGTCCGTGCGGATCAGATATCCCTTTTCCTTCATCTCCTGGAAATTCTCGCTTCTGTAATCCACTGTGGGCCAGATGGAAACCATGAGCTCGATCCCCATTTCCTTCAGTTCCCGGATCATGGCATCCGGGTCGGGCCAGTACCTGAGATCAAACTTCCAGTCTCCCTGGAGCGGCCAGTGGAAATAGTCGATCACGATCACGGAGATGGGCAGGTTTCTCTTTTTATATTCCCTGGCCACCTGAAGAAGCTCCTCCTGGGTCTGATAGCGCAGCTTGCACTGCCAGAACCCCATGGCATAGTCGGGCATCATGGGAACCGTACCGGCAACCCGGGCATACGCCTCCTCAATTTTAGCAGGCGTATCCTCAGCCGTGATCCAGTAATCCAGCGCCTTGGTGGAATACGCTTCCCATGTGGTGATATTTTTTCCAAACATGGTCCTTCCCACTGCCGGGTTGTTCCACAGGAATCCGTAATTTAAGGATGACACATAAAAGGGAACACTTGCCTGGGAATTTCTCTGTGCCAGCTCCAGATCCGTACCCTTTAAGTTCAGGTAGGGCTGCTGGTACTGCCCCATTCCAAATATCTTTTCACGGGGATCAGACACAAAACGCATGGATAAGTGGTAATCCCCTCCCGGAATGGGCTTAAACTCCCTTGCCTCCACTTCCAGGGCGCTGCAGTAGTCCGCAAACACATCCAGCCTGTTCCTCAGATACTCATCCAGAAGGATTTCCCCGTTCCGGTCATAAAAGGTCAGCTTTCCGTACTGTGATACCTTTGCCTGAATTTTTCCGTTTTTGATCCATGCGCAGTCTTCCTGGATGGTGATCTGGGGAACAATGTCCTCCACCTCCATCTGAAGCGCCCAGTTCTCGCAGGGCATTTGGGCAGTCTTGCAGGCCCTTACCCTGAAGCTGTTGGTGCTCCACGGCTGGATCCACAGCTCCTCTGCGTCATAATGGAATTTCAGGCAGTTGTCCTCAATTCTGAAAACGTTCATATCAATATCCTCCTGGTTTATTATTAACCCTTAACAGAACCGCTGGTCATTCCCTCCACAATGTGCTTTTGCATGGTCACAAAGATAAAGCAGCTGGGCAGGATCAACAGCACGCCGTAAGCCATGATACTGTTCCACTGGGTGCCGTACTGGTTCATAAAGGTGTAGATCGCGGATGTCATGGGCCTCATGATCTCCTTTGTGTTAAATGTCATGGAGTACGCAAGATCGTTCCACGCAAACACAAAGCTGAAGCAGGTGGCTGTGATCACCGTTGGCTTGGAGATGGGGATGGCGATCCGAAGAAAGGTGGTAAAACCATTGCAGCCATCGATCATGGCCGCGTCCTCCAGCTCCTTTGGCATGCTTAAGAATCCGGGACGGAGCATGAGCACGATAAAGGGGATGGAAATGGTTGCCGTGGACAGAATGGGGGCAAAGTAGGTATTCAGGATCCCCAGCTTGGAAAAGATCAGGTATAAGGGGGTCAGCACCAGGGACGCGGGAAGCATCTGGGTGATCAGGAAAACAAGGATGAACAGCTTCATTCCCCTTACCTTAAACCTTGCCAGTCCGTAGGCAGCGGGCACGGACAGGATCAGCGACAGGACCATGGAGCCCAGGGCAATGATGATCGAGTTCCTCACCGTGATAAACAGGTTTCCAAACTGTTCCTGGTATGCTTTTAATGTAAATTCCTTTGGCCACAGTGTGGGTGTGCTTGCAAATATCTCACTGTCCAGCTTAAAGGAATTGACAACGATCCAATATAACGGAAACAGGAACACACATGCGATCAGTACGGCCACAACGCACAGGATGATATTATTCTTCTTATTCATGGAATACTCCTTTCTTATTTTACCGATGTGCTGCTTGCACAGAGCCATTAAACGGCCTATTAAATGGCTTCATCCTTTGAAATGGTCCTGAGATAGACCAGGGCAACCATAAGCAGGCAGACAAACAGGACATTGGCAACCGCAGCCCCCTCCCCAAAGTGGAACAGCTGGAAGGAAAGCTTATAGGAATAGGTGGACAGCACCTCGGTGGCATCCACCGGACCTCCTCCCGTCATAACATACACCAGGTCGAACACCTTAAAGGTAAGCACAAATCCAAGGATCAGCACCGACATGATGGTGGATTTAAGAAGGGGGATGGTGATCTTTAAAAACTTCTGTATACCCGTTGCCCCGTCTATGGCAGCCGCCTCGTAGATATCCCCCGGAATATTGTTAAGTCCGGTTGTGAGCAGCAGCATGTTAAAGGGGATGCCCACCCAGGAATTTGCGATGATCAGTCCCATCATGGCTGTATTTCCCTGGAGCAGCCAGCCCACCGGCTTGTCGATCAGGTGAAGGCTCATAAGGATGTAGTTGATGATGCCGTTTCCCTCAGCGAACATGAACTTGAACACCAGGGCCGTCACCGTCACCGGAAGCATCCAGCTGATAACGATAAAACCGCGGATGGGTTTGGAAAGGGTGAATTTCTTTGTGAAGAATATGGCAAATAAAAAGCCCAGGGTAAACTGAATGCTTAAGCATCCAATGGTATAGATAAAGGTGTGGACCAAAGCCTTCTTGAAGGTCACGTCTGCAAAGATGGCTTTGTAATTGGAAAATCCCGCAAACTCCCTGGCAGCGCTTGCGATGGTCTTGGCCGTCACATTCTGAAAGCTGATGATCCAGTTATATATGATGGGATACCCTATAAACGCCAGCATATAGATCACCGCCGGCAGTATGAAGAAGTACCCCAGTATCTGTTCTTTTTTCTCCCGCTTACTGTCCCACATAAGCAACCTCCCGTTCTTTTTCCTGGTTTTTGGTGCAAAAAGCCCCATCACATCACAATCCAGTACTGTCTGGCCTTGTACATGTGATGGGACTCATTCAAATACTTTATTTAGCGCCGATGGCGTCAATCTTGGCCTGTGCGTCCGCAAGGGCGGTATCCGCATCCTTCTGCCCTGTGAACACTTCCTGCTGGGCGGTATAGATGGCCGCGGATATCTCGGGCCAGTCCGGGGACGGTCCTCTGGACTGGGCAGTGGGCATTACCTCTGCAAACACGGAGTTAAGGGGATCATCCGCAAACATCTCCTGCACATTCACATCCGACCTTGGAGAGAAACGTCCGATGGATTTGCAGATTTCCTGTGATTTCTCCTTGCTGGTGATCCATGACAGGAACTTCCAACTGGCCTCCACATTGGCGCCGGAACAGATTGCCACATTCTCGCCGCCCAGTACGGATGCATAATCCCCGTCATCCGCCTTTGGTGCTTTTGCCACACCGTATTCCAGATCCGGGGCGTCCTTGGCCAGGCCGGAGAACTGCCACGGTCCATTGATCATCATGGCTGCCTGTCCTGAGGCAAACTGCTTTTCCACGTCTGCCTGGGTCCAGTTTACGCACTCTCTGCTGATATATCCCTTTTCGATCATTCCGTACAGGAAGGACATGGACTCCTTGGCTCCGCCGCTGGTCAGGTCCGTTACGCTTCCGCCGGCCGACAGCAGCCATGGCATATACTGGAAGGTGCCTTCCTCATTGCCGATGGCAGATATGGCAAGTCCCTTGCATGTGTCCGTGGTCAGCTTTTCGCTTGCCGCTTCCAGCTCAGACCAGGTTGTGGGAACCTCCACCCCTGCTTCATCCAGCATCTTCTTGTTATAGAAAAGTCCCAGGCAGTTATTGCCCCAGGGAAGTCCGTATAATTTATCCTCGTAATAGCAGGAATTCAGTGAGCCTTCCAGGAAAGCGGCCTCATCCCAGGAATTATAAAGCTCGGTGATATCCTCAAACACGCCCATGGAAGCATAGGAGTTGTGGTCTGGGTTATCCACCATGCCGCAGTCCGGCAGTTCCCCTGAAACCACGCCAATGGTGTACTGTTTCATAAGTTCTGCCCTTGGCAGATACTGGGCCGTCACATGGACCTCGTCCTGGGAGCTGTTAAACTCATCCACGGCCTCAACCACATATTTTCCTTCCTTGTCCTCCGACATATAGTGCCAGAAGGTGATCTCCGTCTTGCCGTCCGCTGATGCCTTGGCGCTCTCAGCCGCCCCCGAAGCTGCTGTCTGTCCCGATGTCTGTGTGGATGCGCCCCCGCCGCCGCAGGCTGTAAGAGACCCGGCCGCCATGGCCAGCGCTGTTAATAATACAATACCCTTTTTCATTGTATACCTCCTCTGTTCTTTCTGTTCTAAGTATACCGTCCGGAAAGGGAACATAAAATTCCAATATCTTAAAAAAAGTGTATTATATCTGTTTTCTCTGGGCATCCACGGCAAACTGTTTGGCGGAAACCCCCGTATACTCCTTGAACACCTTTGAAAAATATTTCTGGTCCGGATATCCCACGCTGCACGCCACCTCGTATATTTTCATATCCGTGTTAAGGATCAGGTCCTTTGCCTTCTCTATCCTGATCTTTTTCAGGTAATTAGAAAATGTCATCCCCGTCTCCTTTGCAAACAGGTTGCTGATATATTCCGGTGTGAGCCTGAATTTCTCCCCAAAGGTATCCAGCCCCAGCCTCATGCCGTAGTTTTCCTCCATGGTAACGATCATCTCCCGGACCACGGCCGAGTACTGCCGTACATCCTCCCTGGCTTCATGCCCCCGCTCGTCTGCGGTGAGTTTTGTCAGCAGCTCCTTTACATCCGATATGGTGATGGGCTTTAAAAGGTATTCCTGTACCCCCAGCTTAATGCCCTGGCGGGCATACTCAAACTCCGCGTATCCGCTGAGGATCACAAAGATACAGGAAGCCCCCATCTCCTTGGCCTTCCCTATCATCTCCAGCCCGCTGATCTTGGGCATACGGATATCCGTGATAACAATATCCGGCTCCATATCCCGTATCATCTTTAAGCCCTCATATCCGTTTTCCGCTTCCCCGATCACCCTGCATCCCATATCCACTTTATTGATCAGTCTTCCAAGTCCCTGCCTGATGCGGAACTCGTCCTCCACAATTACAATATTCTTCATTGGCAATCCCCTCTTACTGCATTCCATCCATGCATTCCATCTATACATTCCGCCCGTACCTTCCGCCACACATTTCCTCCACACATTCCACTCACACATGCCGCCACACATTCCGTCACACATTCCGCCACACATTCCACTGATCAGCAGACCTGCTGCCGTTCCGGTATCACCAGCACAAACTCCGTGCCCTCTCCCCAGGTGCTGTTCACCGTGATCTCAGCCTCCTCCTGATAGTACAGCCTGAGCCGGTGGATGACATTGCTGATCCCAATGCTTTTGCTGTTAAGAGGCCCATTTTCACTGATCTCCTTCCGGATCTCAGCCAGAACCTCCCCCTTCATACCGCTGCCGTTATCCCGTATGCGGATTTCCAGCTTTCCGTCCTGGCGCTTAAAGGCTTTTACATAGATCATGCCACCTTCCTTCACCTCCTCAAAAGCGTGAAGAATGGTATTCTCAATAATGGGCTGCAGCAGCATCTTATAGATGGGAAATGCCATGGCTTCCTCTGTTATGTCGTATTCACAGTCAAACGAGTACTGGAACCTGTCCCGCTGGAGGAAAATATACTTTTTCAGCCAGCTGATCTCAGCCTCCAGCACCACCTCCATGTCAATATTGGAAATGCTGTAGCGCAGCAGGCTTCCCAGCACTCCCAGCATGTTGCTTATCTCCTCCTCATCATGCTCAATGGCCCTCCAGTTAATGGAATCCAGGGTGTTAAACAGGAAATGGGGATTGATCTGGGCCTCCAGGGCCTTGATCTCAGCGTGCTTCTGGCTGATAGCCGCCGCCTTGATCTCCTCATTTTTCTGTTTCAATTTTTCCACAAGGGAATTGACCCTGGCGGTCATGGTGTTGAACTGCCTTACGATCACATACAGCTCGTTCTTTTCATCCATCTCCACATTGATCTGCTTGGCATCCGTACCCTCGTAATTGTGGATGCCCTGGGCGATCTTCTGGATGGTCTGGATATATTTTCTGGAAATAAGAAACACAGTGGAAAAGTAAATGCAGGTAATGGTAAGCACCAAAACCACCACTGCCCTTACCATGTCATAGATATCCTTCCTGTACAAATCCGTGTCCACAATATTCATAATGGTCCATTCCGTACCCTCAATGGAATGACGCATTTCGGAGATCCGTTTGGTCTTGCCAAACTCCTCCTTTACATATTCCTTATAATTCAGGTTGATAAAATCAGGATCCGTGCCTGCCAGGATCCGGTCCTCCCGGTCCAGGATAATGGTGGCAACCCCGCTCTCCTTGCGCTTGTCCTCATTTCCCTCAAAAAGCAGCACGTCATTCTCCAGGGCCATCACCAGCACACCGCTCTGCTCCTTGGTGCGCAGGTTTTTTACCGGAAAGCCCATGAGCACCACATAATCCCCTTTGATCCCGCCCTCCCGCAGATTCACTGTGGCGATAAAGGTCAGCTTCTGTTGTTTTTCCACCTCGTCATGGATAACCTCCCGCTTCCGGTCATCGATCCAGATATTCTCATGGTTGCTGCTGTACCATTTGGAATAGGACGCATATCGTCCGCTGTCCCCCAGAAATGTAATGCTTCTGATCCTGTCATATGTATACACACTGCTCCTGAGCAGGTCTTCCATGTGGCCCACATCCATGATCAGGGTGTCCTCATTTCCCTCATTGATCCGTTTGGACAGACTGATATATTCCTTGTTGGTCACCAGCTCATAGAGCACATTCTCATACTCATCCATCCGCTCGTGCACAACCTCCTCATGCTGCCCGGCGTTCTGGTCCAGCAGGGTATTGGCTGCTTTTAATATGTTGTTGTAATAAATCGCGCTTATGAATAAGGTGATGATAATGATGGGAAGGACTGCAACCAGCAGATAGATGACAATAACCTTTCTCTGCAGGCTGGATTTGGTTCCCAAAAAGCGTTCTATGTATTTGTTCATATATCCCGTTCCCCGATTTTCATTTTCATTCCGTACTAAGACCATTATAGTTTAAGCTTCCGGGGGGAGCAAGGGATTTTCTCCAATGTGCCCCGGAATGGGAAAAGGCGCTCCCAGCCATCTCTTACAGATAGCCGGAACCGCCTTTGCCATACAGACTGTTTGTTATGTGGTGTCCTTCTTTTCTTTAGCCATTCGCTCCATGCGCCAAAGGGTGGTCCTGCTGACCCCCAGTTCCTTGGCAATATCCTGCTTCTTCTTCCTGGGTTTGAGGGAAGAGTAGATATCCTCCGGTCCATCCCGCTGTCCCCTGGGTGTTTTTACAACAGGGTCGGGGGACGGCTCACCGGAGCGGAAGATCTTAAGCATCTGTATCTCCTTTGACCCGATCTCCTGGGCATCACTGAGCACCACCAGGCGCTCGCAGATGTTGCGCAGCTCACGCACATTTCCCGGCCAGTGATAATCCATAAGGCACTGGACCGCCTCCGGGGACAGCTTCGGAATGGACTTTCCCATCTCACAGGCAAACCGGGTGAGATAAAAATCCACCATCTCCTGGATATCCCCGCTGCGCTCCCGCAGGGGAGGAATGGTGATATCCAGCAAATTCAGGCGGTAGTACAGATCCGACCGGAACTGTCCCTCCTGTATCTTTTCTTCTATATTGATATTCGTGGCTGAGATCACCCTCACGTCCACGGGCTGAAGACGGCTGCTGCCGATGCGGCGTATCTCCTTTTCCTGGAGGACGCGCAGGAGCTTGGCCTGGAGCGCGGTGGGGATCTCACCTATCTCGTCCAGGAAAATGGTCCCTTTGTGAGCCAGTTCAAACAGGCCCGCCTTGCCGTTTTTGGAAGCACCGGAAAATGCTCCCGGCTCATATCCAAACAGTTCACTTTCCAGCAGGTTCTCCGGCAGTGCCGCACAGTTTAGGGCCACAAACGGTTCTGCGCTCCGCCTGCTCTCCCTGTGGATGCTGTGGGCAAACAGCTCCTTGCCGGTTCCCGTCTCCCCCACAATAAGGACATTGGAATCCACCCGGCTGTACCGCTTTGCCATCTGGATATTCTCACGGATGGAGTGGCTGGAACCGATGATGTCGTCAAAGGAATACTTTGCAGTAAGTCCCTGTTTCGCAAGGCTGTGGCGTATCTTGCTCTCCGCCTCCAGGATCTGTTCCGCGTAGCGCACAATGATAATGGCGCCTTTGCCCATCTTATCCACAACAACAGGCTTATACTCCGTATACAGTTTCCGGTCCTCCCACTGGATGATCTCCTCCTTTTCCCTTCCGTTCTCCACCACGTCCTGCCATGTGAACCCCGGACAGACCTCCTCCACAGGGCGTCCCATAAAGTCCGATCTGGTTGACAGATGAAAGGTCCGGTACGCCTGGTTGTTCAGGGCCTGGATCTGCCCCGCCCCATTGACAGCCACCAGGGCATCGGAACTGGTGTTAAGGATGGCGCTTGTCATATTAAACCTGGCCCGCTCCAAATTGATGGTCCTGGCAGCGTCCATTGCCTGCTTTAACGCCTGCTCAATGGCAATGTCCTTGGTATGGATATGGACCCTTCTTAAATTCTCCTTGTCGCAGAGCCCGCACATGGTGCCCGCGCCCACAAATACGTCCGCCCCGCTCTCCCTTGCCAGATGTATGGCTTCAAGGGTGGATGCCTCATCCTGGATGGCATAGTATTTGATCTCCGCCTGGCACAGGCGTTCCAGCTCCGCCACTGCCCCGTTGTCCATGTACCGGACGCATAGGGCGATCTTCTTAGGTGCAAACTCCTGTCTGGCCTTGATCAGCGCCTCCAGGATATCGAAACTGGACAGCTGGATCTCCACCACATGCTTTTTGGGGAACAGTGAGATCAGCCTGTCATAGGTCATGCCCCTGGCCACCAGGATCTCGGCATCTCCGTGGCCTGACAGGGATTCGGGGGTGCCGAACACGTGAAGCAGCTCGATCTTTACATCATCCTGGATCGGGACCTTTCTCACAGCTGCCTCAAATCTGTCCTTCATATTCAAATACGGTATGAACATGCGTATTGTAACCATAGGTTCCCTTCCTCCCGCTTCCGGAGTCTGTCCGGACCTATCAAGGCCCTGCTCCGGATAAAAAATGTACCCAACTATGAAATATGCCAACGTGAACATTATATCATAATCGGGTACATCCGTGTACATTGGATTACAGCCGGCCGCGCTCAGGCCTGGACTTCCCCTACCGGTTGACCACGTTCTGAGGCTTTCCGTCCACAAACTGCCGCAGGTTATCCACTGCAATGTCCATCAGCCTCTGCCTGGATTCCCTGGGAGCCCATGCAATATGAGGGGTAATGATCATATTTTTCGCGCCCAGAAGGGGATTGTCCTCCCTGATAGGCTCTGTGGAAACCACATCCACGGCCGCGCCGCTGACTTTTCCACTGTTTAGCCCCTCTTTCAGGTCCTCCTCCACAATCAGGGGGCCTCTGGAAGTATTGATGATCTTAACCCCGTCCTTCATCTTTGCAATGGTGTCCTTGTTGATGATTCCTTCTGTGGAAGGGAACAGGGGGCAGTGAAGGCTGATCACATCAGCCTCTGCCAGCAGCTGGTCTAAGGATACGTACCTGCAGTGTTCTGTTTCCAGATCTTTGTTGGGATATTCGTCAAAGGCAAGGACATTCATGCCCAGGGCCTGGGCGATCTGTGCCGTCCTCTGGCCGATCCTTCCGAATCCGATGACGCCGAAGTTTTTGCCGGCCAGCTCCATGAGCGGATGTTTCCAGAAGCACCAGTCCTGATTGTGGGTCCACTCCCCTGCCTTTACGCAGTCGGAATGCTCCCCGATATGGTGGCACAGTTCCAGAAGAAGGGCGATCGCGTACTGGGCCACCGCATCCGTTCCATAGGTGGGAATATTGGAGACCACCACCCCGTTTGCCTTGGCTGCCGCTGTGTCGATCACATTGTACCCCGTGGCCAGGACACCGATAAACTTAAGGCTGGGGCACTTTGCAATGGTCTCTGCAGAAATTGGTGTCTTGTTGGTGTACACCGCCTCTGCGTCCCCGATCCGCTCCAGGATCTTATCCGCGGGAGTCCTGTCATACACGGTCAGGGAGCCGATGGCTTCCAGTCCCTCCCAGCTTAAGTCTCCCGGATTCTCCGTATATCCGTCTAAAACAACAATTTTCATCATACTTACCTCCTTATCATGTTTCGTGTGCTCTTTCAGATTCCAACAGCACTCTTTATGCCTCATCCTCTACCAATGCCCATGCCCGGTTGATGACCCGCTTTGTATTGGCCAGGATGATATCCCCGTCCTCGCCTGCCCATGGCTTTACTTCCAGTGACAACACGTATGGCTCCTCCTTGTTAAAAAAGCCTTCCTCCCTTAACACGGTAAAAAAGTCAACCAGCTGCATTGTGTCATTGGCGCTCTCCGGGAAGCCGAACCGGGGATGCTGGTCCCCGTATGCCTCGCAGCCTTCCTTTACCACTGCGTTGCCGATATGCAGGTGGGTGATATAGGGGCGCAGGGTCTGGATCACAAACCGGGATGTCTCATAGGTGGTGGGGAAATGGGACAGGTCCACCAGCAGGCCGAAGTTATTGTGGGTCATGCGCATGTCGGCGGCAAACCTGGCAGCATAGGGCGCAGGTCCGATGAGGGCCGCTTTATCCATATCAAAATCAAATACCTCCAGCTCCACCATCATTTTCTTGGATGCGGCATAGCTGCACACAGCCCTGGTGGTTTTAAGAAGCTGGGCATATGCCTGGTCCTTTGTCTCAGGTTCCCATTTGCCTGCCAGGAAAGCAATTCCCTTTGCGCCCATATACTCGGCCTCATCAATGGAATCAATGAGCACTGCCTCAGCCTTTTTCCTGCCCTCCTCATCCAGGTCATTGGGGTTCAGCTTGGGCCCCAGCAGACGCGGCTGGGCTCCGTAACACACCTTCATGTGTCCCTGGGCCAGCATGTCCCTCACACGGTCCTTTGTATCCTGGTCCTCAATATGGGTGATTTCCAGGACGCTGAAATACTCATCGCAGCAAATGGTCTTAACCGATTCCAGGATGGGATAATCCACCGGCGGATGGGTCATCCACTGGATGGTTCCCACCTGAAAATATTTCTGAATTGGATCCTTCATAAATGATAAGCCTCCTTTTTGTTTATGCGTACTCCCGTAATCCCCTGGTTCTCAGAATTGCGGGAGTACACTCATTTACATCGTTATACCAGCTCCCAGGCCAGGTTCAGGGTACGCTTTGCATTGGCGATCACTGCTTCCGGCCACTCATCCTTCCACGGCTTTACCTCAAAGCTGACAATGGGGCGCGTCTTTTCATTGAGAAAACCAATGGTCAGCAGCAGCCTTAAGTACCTGGCCAGTTCCGGAACATCATTTTCACTGTTTGGGAATCCAAACCTGGGATGATTGTCACCGTAAGCCTCACACTCCGGGCTTTTGATCACCGTATTGCCCATATGGGCATGGATAATATATTCCTTTACCGGGAGAATGCTCTCCTCTATGGTCTCATGGATCATGGGAATATGGCTTAAGTCCACCATCAGGCCAAAATTGTCAAATTCCTCCCTGATGGTTTTGGCATACCTGGCAGCCAGGTGCGCCGGTCCGATCAGCGCTTTCTTGTCTATGTCGTAATCAAACACCTCACAGCAGATGGGCATGTCTCCCTTTTCTTTGGCATAGGCGCACAGTTCACGGGTGGATCTCAACAGCTGCTCAAAGGACTGTTCCTTTGTCTCCTCCCGGTAGCGCCCTGACAGAAAGGAGAAATCCACGCAGCCCAGCTCATAGGCCTGGTCGATCCCCTCCTTCAGCACGGCCACTGCCTGCCGCCTGCCCTCCTCATCCAGGTCGTTAAGGTTTAACCCCCTTGACAGGGTGCGCCCCTGACCGCCATAAGCCGCTGCCATGCGGCTTGTGCGCATCATGTCTGCCGCAGCGGTCCTCACATCCGGGTCATTGATGGAGGTCACCTCCACTGCCTCAAAGTAGTCGTCCTGCACCACTTTGCCAAGGCATTCAAGAATGGGACCGTCCCCGTCCCCAATGCCTCTGTAGGCCACGTGGAGGATCAGGCCCACTTTCATGAACCTTCTCATGGATTGTTCCATGGCTTACCTCCTTATTTCCGCCTGATCACTGCCCTGCACTTGCCGGCAATGGCCTGGGGACTGTATCCGTATTTTACAAGCAGCTCACCGTAGTCCCCGGACTCCGCAAAATCCACGGCGCCGATCCGCTTCATGGGAACAGGCTTGTTCTCCACAAGCACCTCCGCCACCGCACTGCCGAGTCCGCCGTAAATACTGTGTTCCTCCACCGTGACAATGGCGCCCGTCCGTATTGCGCACTGTATCACCAGATCCCGGTCAATGGGCTTAATGGTGTGCATATCCACCACGGTGGCAGAAATCCCCTCCTGTGCCAGGAGATCCGCTGCCTCAAGGGCCTTGTGGAGAACGGTTCCCGTGGTGATGATGGTCACATCCCCGCCTTCCCTTACCGTGATCCCCCTGCCGATCTGAAAGTCCATGTCATCGGAATAATACACAGGGGCCTCCGCCCGGCTGAGTCTTAAGTACACCGGCCCATCGTGTTCCGCCATGGCAAATACCGCTTTCCTAGTCTCCGCCCCATCGGCCGCCGTGATCACGGTCATGTTTGGAATGGCGCGCACAAAGGCCAGGTCCGTAATGGCCTGATGGCTGGCCCCGTCATAGGAATCGGACAGGCCGCAGTAAGTGCCGCACAGCTTTACATTCAGGTTGTCGTAGGCGATCAGGCTCTGGATGGGGTCCGCGCCCCTGGTGGTCATAAAGACCGCAAAGGTGTTCACATAGGGGATCATCCCTTCCCTGGCAAAACCGGCTGCCATGGATACCATATTCAGTTCACTGATACCCACATTAAAATACCGCTCAGGAAACGCTTTTCCAAATATCCCGCTTTTGGTGGAGGACGCCACATCCGCCTCCAGGCCCACGATCTTTGTATTCTGTTCTCCCAGTTCCTTCAGTGCCGCACCATACGCATCACGGATCGCTATCATTTTTCCCATCACAGAGCACCTCCTAATTCAGTTTTTGCCTTGGCATATTCTTCGTCATTGATGGCCTTTCCATGCCATGTGTTTCTGCCCTCCATAAAGGAGACGCCCTTGCCTTTTACGGTTTTTGCCAGGATCAGGGAAGGTTTCCCGGACACGGCTTTTGCTTCCTTTACCGCCCTGCATATGTCTTCCACATCATGACCGTCACAGGGGACCACATTCCAGCCAAATGCCTCCCATTTTGCCCTCAGGTCACCCATGGGCATGATCTCCTCAAGGGTTCCGTCCAGCTGCACTCCGTTGTTGTCCAGAAAACCGATGAGATGGTCGGCTTTAAACTTGGAGGCGGACATAGCTGCCTCCCAGACACAGCCTTCCTGTATTTCCCCATCTCCCATGATCACATATGTATAGGAATCCTGTCCCTTGATCCTTGCGGACAGGGCCATCCCAAGGCCGGCGGACAATCCCAGCCCCAGAGGGCCTGTGGACAATTCCACCCCTGGGGTCTTGTGCACACATGGGTGCCCCTGAAGCATACTGCCGGCCTGACGCAGGTTCTTTAACTCCTCTTTTGGGAAAAATCCTTTTTCCGCCAGGACCAGATAAAGGATCGGGGCTGCATGGCCTTTGGACAGCACCAGATGATCTCTTCCCTCCATGGCGGGGTTCTGCGGATCCACGTTCATGATCTCAAAATACAGGGCGGTAAGTATCTCGGTACAGGACAGGGAACCGCCCGGATGCCCGGTCTGGATGCTGTGAAGCAGATCGATCAGCTGGTTCCTGAACCGGCTGCACTGTGTCTGTAATTCCTTTTTTCTTTCATTGGTCATTGTCTTATCTCCTCTTTATGGGCACGGAAGGATCCTGTTTCGGCCTTCTGCGTGCGATCATTGTCATTTCGCCTAAAAAAAACCACCCTCAGCAAAGTGACGCAAGTTTTTGTTTGATTTCCTCTACACACAGCCTGGGGCTGGTGAGCACAGGGCATCCGGTGACAGCGGCGATCTCATATTCTAAATGGGCCATGGATGCCTGGGCCAGGACAATACAGTCATATCCTGTAAACTCCTTTGCCTTTTCCATGAGGATCCGGTCATGTTTTTCCATGTCCATGGCCTTCAGCGCCTGAAATGCCTGGGCGCACACACATGTGTCAATGGAAAGCTTTTTCCCTGCCGTCTCCCCTTCCCTCTCAATCTTTGAAACAGTGGGATGGACCGTGCTCCCGGCAGTGGCCATGACCAGCACCCGCTCACCGTATGTGACACTTGCTTTTGCCATGGCGTCATCAATGGCGATCACCGGAACCTTTATAAACGGCCGTATCATCTCCACCGTGGGGGTCAGTGTGGAACAGGTTGTAACGATCAGATCCGCCCCGGTCAGCTCCTGGGCCTTGATGTCAAGGAGAAGACGGTTCCTGTTATCCGCGGTAAATTCCCCTTTTTCATTGGGATCATTGGCCAGGTAATCATCCCACAGGTTGTGGACCGTTAGATCCGTTCCAATCTCCCGGCGCAGCATTTGGTCAAAACTGACTGCCACGCTTTTTACCGTGTGGATCAATGCAATACTTTTCATATCCCGCTCCTGTCTGCTGCTTTTCTTCCATATACCCGCTCTGCAATGGGTCCGAGACATGTCATGGCTCCCCTGGCAGCTTCCTTCATGGATGGGATCTGGAATATTTCCGTACAAAAATTGCCGTCATAGCCGCATTCTTTAAAAGTGGTGAGAATCTTTTCAAAGTCCAGCCCGCAGTGGCCGGGGTAGCGGCGGTTATTGTCCGCCAGGTGGACATGTATGTTATATTTGCTGTAGTCTCTGATGGCCTGGTACAGGTCCTTTTCCTCCAGGTTCAGATGGAAGACATCCATCATCAGCCGGAAGTTAGGACGGTCCACCCGCTCTACCATGCGGGCTCCCTCTGCCAGTGTATTAATAAAATTGGTCTGCATAATGGTCACTGTCTCAAGGGCAATGGCCACATTCCCGGGCGCCGCATAGTCTGCCAGTTCCCGGAAAGCTTCCACTGCCAGTCCCTCTGTCTGCTCATGGGAAAGCCGGGCACAGTACTGGCCCCTGACCCGGCCGATATTAATGTTGGCCCCAAGGTATCCGGCAAAATCAATGATCTCCTTGGTCCGTTTAATAGCCTCCCTGCGGATCTCCTCCTCGGGGCTGGTATAGCTCAGTCCCAACTGCCCAAACAGCTCCCCTGTGCACACCAGCGCGATGGATATGCCGTATTTTTCAGCTGTTCCCTTTACTTCCTCCCAGTCAAGTTCCCCCGGGTTCAGAGTCATAAGCTCCACGCCGTCATACCCAAGCCTTGCCAGATCCCCAAAGCTTTGATCCAGCGGCCCCTGATAGGCGGTGACGGAGTCGGCAACGGCCACGTCTGGAGTGGCTACCTGATAACATAGTTTCATCTTGCATTTCCTCCTTCCATAATATCCGGCATCTTTTACCGATGGGATTCTGATGTATTAAAGAGCAAAAAACATGCCAACTTTTCTCCCCCTTACAGGTCCCCATCAGGCCCCCTGTTTTCATTTTCTTTCACACCGGACCTTTGTTTCAATTATAACATGTTTCAAAAATGTTTCGTTTTGTTTCTGGTTTCTTTTCGGGAAATGTTTCAAAATGTTTCCCTTTTTCTTTTAGCCAAGATTCTCCTGGCGCAAAAGCCATGAGCCGAACAGCCTCCCTGTTCCCGACCCATGGCTTTTGCCTTTTATCTCCATCTGAACTTTACATCAGGCTCTCCTGCGGATCCTGCTCTTACTGGATCCCCATGCTCTCCATATAGTCCTTCTCATAATCTGTCACATACTCTGTGGCCGCTGTCATGTCCATATAGTTGCCGATCAGCTTGTTCTTCTCCAGATAATCCGTATTCCAGGCATCTGTCTCAGATACCTTCTTTAACTGTTCGCTCCAGAATGCCGCCGCTGAATCGCTCATGGCCGCCGGAGCCGCCACGCCGCGCCATACCGGCACTTCCACATTTTCATAATCGCCGATCTCGCTTAAGGTGGGGGCGTCTGCCAGGTTGCCTGTGTACCGCTCCGTGGACAATGCCAGCACCGGGATCAATGAACCTGCCGCCACATACTCCGTGGCTGCCGCGGGTTTGGATATAACAAACTCAATGTGGCCTCCCAGGGCTGCTGTGATGGCATCGCCGGTGGAGTCATATGTTATGTAGGTCATCATATCCTTACCGATTCCCAGCTCCGCGATCAGGGCATCGTAAGTGGCGATATCATCTCCCTTGGAACCGCCGATCACCACCTTGGTCCCGCTCTTAGCCGCCTCTATAGCCTCGCTGAAATCAGCGTATTGTGTCTGGTCCCCCTTAAAGATCAGCTGCTTATCCACTGCCATGACGGCCAGGATCCTGAAGTTGGAGGAGCGGTTCTTTGTATTCTGCACCATAGGCATCAGGTCGCCGCTGTTAAACGTTAAAAGGGTGTAATCCGCCTTTTTCCCCTTTGTGCCGGCAACTTCATTTCGCCCGATCTCGCCGCTTCCGTCCGTCTTGTTTGTGACAATAATGGTCTGTCCATTGACCAGACTATCCTTGACCATGATATCAGATATCATCCTGGTATAGATGTCGCTGCCCCCGCCCGGACTGGACGTGACCACCCAGTTGATATTGTCCTTTGGCTCAAAGGGTCCATCGCTGCTGCTTTCCCCGCATCCTGTCATCACAGCTGCCGCCGCCATAGCTGCCATTGCCAGTAACATATTCCTTTTTTTCATTAATAAACCCTCCTATGATATTTTATGGTAAAACCGTCAAGCCTTTGATCTTGCTTTCCTTATAACTGCCTTGATAACGGGTGCAAATATAAATGCCAGGAAAATCAGCATCAGCACACAGGTGATCGGTCTTGTAAAGAAAATGTCCAGGCTGCCTCCTGAGATCATAAACGCCTTGCGCATATTGGACTCCAAAAGCTTTGCCAATACAAAGGAAAGCAGCATGGGCGCTGTTGGGAATCCGCTCTTTGTAAGGATATATCCCAGCACGCCTGACAGAAACATTACGATCACACCATACATGGAATAGCTGGAGCTGTAGGACCCAACCACACACACCGTGATGATAATGGGTATCATAAATTTCACGGGCACGGACAGTATCTTGATCAGGAAAGGAATCACGCCAATGGATACGATCAGTGTGAAAATGTTGGACAGGAACAGGGAAGCGATCAGGCCCCATGTAAACTCCGGTTCATTGGTAAACAAAAGAGGTCCGGGGTTCAGTCCCCACATCATAAGTCCGCCCAGGAGCACGGCTCCGGTCCCGCTTCCCGGAATCCCCAGTGCCAGCAGCGGAGCAAATGCCCCTGCCGCTGCCGCATTGTTTGCAGCCTCCGCGGCAGCGATCCCCTCGATGGCGCCGGTTCCAAGCTCCTCCTCGCTCTTAAACTTCTTCTGGGCCGCGTATCCCATAAAGGCGCCAGTGGTTGCCCCGGCTCCCGGGAGCACGCCCACAAAGGTGCCCATAAGGCCGGAACGTATGGCCGGAGGCAGAAGCCTTTTAAAATCATGCTTTGTCAAAAGACTGCCTTTGATGGTCAGCTTCATATCGTGGTTTGCCTTTGCGTCCGCCCCCCGTTCCATCACCAGGTTAATGACCTGGGAAAAGCCCACCGTGCCAATGATAAAAGGTGTAAAGGGAATACCGCCCAACAGATACATGCTGCCAAAATCATAACGGGGAGAACCGGACAGGGTATCCATTCCCATGCTTGCCAGCAGGATTCCCAGCATTGTGATAACCACGCCCTTGATGGGATTTTCGCCCACAAGCCAGCTGATGGATGTCATGGCGATAAACAGCAGGGCCGTCATTTCGGACGGGCCGAATTTCAATCCTACATTGGCCAGGGCCGGTCCAGTAAATGTCAGGATGATGATGCCGATGGTTCCGCCGATAAAGGAAGCCATGTTGGCGGTAAACAGTGCCTGACCCGGACGTTTCTTTTTAGCCGCCATGGGATAACCGTCCATGGCCGTACAGATGGCCGGTGAATCTCCGGGGATGTTCAGCAGGATGGCGCTGAACGCGCCGCCGTACATATTAGAATAATAAAGGGCGCCCAGCATGATGATCGCCGTGGTGGGATTGAATTTGTAGGTAAGGGGCAAAAGCAGGGCAACGCCTGCAAGGCTTCCGATACCGGGCATGGCGCCCACGATCAGCCCCAGAACAGCGCCCATCATGGCAGCGCCTACGTTGCTGAATGTAAATAAAGTGGAAAAGCCTCCTAACAACAGTTGTATATTCTCCATCTTTTACTGCTCCTTTCCTATAAAATGTATTCCAAAAGGCCCATGGGGAAATAAACTCCCAGCCACAGGCGGAACACGCCCACGGAAATAGCCACACAGACAGCCAGCACGATCAGCGTATCCTTCCAGCTTGTACGCTCAAACACCTTCAGCCACAGTATGATAAACAGATAACAGCTGGGCAGAAGGCCGATAATATAGCTTCCAACTATGATCCCCGCGCCTCCGGCAATGACCAGAAGTTCATTCCTCTCGTACCTGGCTGATCCCTCATCTTTTAAAGACTGGATAAAAGAAGTAATACTGGTCAGGAACATGACAATTGCCATGATCGCCGGGAAAAATCCCGGCATCGGACCATCGACATCACTCCAGAACCCCAACTGCGTAAATCCAATCACTGCAAATACCACTGCGAACACTGCCAGCAGCAGCGGTACGATCTGTTTTGTCCCTATCCTTTTCATATAAACCTCCCTTTTTAAGTACACATTGCTTATGCTCTCAGGTGGTTGGCCATCCTTGCCGCCATTTTAACCGCATTCTCAAAGGCAGATGTTTTTACGATCCCCTTGCCTGCAATATCATAGGCGGTTCCATGGGCACATGTGACAATGGGAGCCGGAAGCCCTCCCGCAATGGTGATCCCCTGGTCAAATCCCTTTAATTTCAGCGCAATCTGCCCCTGATCGTGATACATGGTCACCACACCGTCAAAATCTCCGTTAAAAGCCTTGATAAACAGGATATCCGATGGATACGGCCCATAGGCGTCAATCCCCATTTCCCTGGCTTTTTCAATGACCGGAGCAATCACATCAATTTCTTCGCGTCCGCATTTCCCGCCCTCTCCGCAGTGGGGGTTCAAAGCTGCCAGCGCAAGCCTGGGCTTTTCGATTCCCGAATTTTTCAGAGACACATTGGCAAGGCGCACCGCCCTCATAATGGTCTCCTCCGTCAGGTCATGGCTTACCCGGCTGATGGGAATATGGCTGGTGGTCCTGGTGGTCCACAGATCTCCCAGAACATTGATCTCCCCAAAGGGTTCTGTGTGCTGGAACAGATGGGCCATGTAGTGATGCTCACTCTCAAAGGGGCATCCTGCTTTGATCATGGCCTGCTTATTCAGTGGCGCAAAGCAGAAACCTTCAATCTTTCCATCCTTATAAAGTTCAATTCCGGTTCTCAGCATATCCAGGCAGGCCTGTCCGCTTTTTACGTTGATCTGTGCATAGGGAACTTCCTCAGGATCCAGATCCCTCTGATCCAGCACAGGGATCCCTTTACTCCAGTCCGCATCCTCCACCCGGCTGATCACCTGCATGGGGATCTCCAGCCCGCAGATCTCAGCCCCGCGCTGAAAGATCCTCGCATCTCCGATCACCACCGGACGGCAGTACTCATCATAGAATCCGGATGCTGCCAGCTTTGCTATGATCTCAGCTCCCACTCCGGCTCCATCTCCTAAAAGCATTCCTAATATTGGTTTTGTGTTCATAAAAAATCACCCTTCCTTTTTTTTATTTTGTTTTCACATCTATGCCAATTAATAAAGCAAAATCTGTGCCAACTTTTCCAGTAAGGATGATTTTTTTATTTTTCACTGTTTTTTCCCCTGATTCCGTTGTATATTATGTATAATTCCAGTCATATAAAGGAACATCTATGGGCTATTTTTTCCATTTTTTTGTTTCACCTTTATATTTTGTTTCCAAAATGTTTCATTATGTTTTTTTGTTTTATTTTGTTTCATTCAACAAGCCGTATTTCTTCATCTTCCGCCACAGAGTACTTTTATCAATCCCCAAAAAGGCGGCTGTCCTGCCCCGGTTATACCCGGAACACTCCAGTGCTTCTATTATGGCCTGCCGTTCCGCTTCCTTAAGGTTTGTGTTCCTGGGTATTTTCCCTTCCCCGGTTCCATATGTGTTATGATCATGTGTACCATTGCCATATGCGCCGCTGCCCGCCTCCGTTATGCCGGGCAGCGCCTGGCGTACCTCTCCCGCCCCTGCCACGGGACGTTCGCAGAGAATGCAGATACGCTCGCAGAAATTGCGGATCTCCCGCACATTCCCCGGCCAGTCATAGCGCAGCAGCAGTTCCATCCCCTCCTCTGATATGTTCTCCAGCACACAGCCGGTGCGCCCATGCTCAAAGCCGGTCATACTTCTGATAAGAAGGGGAATGTCCTGTTTCCGCTCCCTGAGAGGCGGAATATCCAGTTCCAGAACATCCAGGCGGTACAGAAGGTCCCTTCGGAAATTTCCCTGTTCCACCTCCCGTTTCAGGCTTTTGTTGGTGGCGCATATGACCCTCACATCAATGGGGATCACGGTATCATTTCCCAGGCGTATGATCTCCCGCTCCTGGAGCACTCTTAAAAGGCGGCTCTGAAGTTTTGGGGAAATGTCGCCGATCTCATCCAGGAAGATCGTCCCTTTGTGGGCAATCTCAAAAAATCCCATCTTTCCGCCCTTTGCAGCTCCTGTAAAGGCGCCCTCCACATAACCGAAAAGCTCACTTTCCAGCAGATCCTCGGGCAGAGCCGCGCAGTTGATGGCCACAAAGGGATTCTTGCGCCTGGGACTCAAGTTGTGGATGCTCTGGGCAAACAGCTCCTTGCCGGTGCCGGTCTCACCGTGGATCAGAATATTGGAATCCGCATAGCTGTATTTTTCAGCTGTTCTGATCAGGCTTCCCATGGCCTGGCTTTGGTACAGGATATGCGTAAAGTCGTACTTGGCTGTAAAACCCGTGGAATAGATCCTCTTTCTCAGCTTTCCCTCCTCTGCCTGGATCTGCTCTGTCCCCTGGAAGGTGATCACCGCCCCAAAATCCTCGGACTCACCGGAGACAGGGACACAGTTGACCATCACCGGGCGGCCGGAACAGTCATAGACCTCGGAGAGTATCTTTTTCTTTTTGCAGATCACCTCATCCATCTTTATATCCGGAAATATCTCCCTGATATCCGCTCCAACCAGGGATTCCTTGCGCTCTCTCATATAAGAATAGCAGCAGCTGTTGGCCAGGGTGATGATCCCTTTTCTGTTAACGGACAGGATCCCCTGAAAGGAGTAGTTCATAATGCTGGCAATCTCATCCCGCTTTTCCCGCTCATACACCGTGATGGCGGCCAATGCCAATGCCTCTGTGATAGCCTGGTTCACCGCCTCCCTGCCGGAACGTATCATCACAGCCGGGATATTGCACTGTTCCGCAATCTGTACCGTGGAATATCCCCCCACTATGACCTGGTTCCCATCCGCCTTTGCCCGCAGCACCGCTGTCTCCAGCTTTGTCTCATCATCCTCCGCATAGCAGCTCACCATCAGGTCAGGATATACCTGGTTCACCTGTTCCGCCCCATAGACCATGTTAAATGCCCCCACCACTGCGATCCGTTTCACATCCCACCGTTCCAGGCACACATGAATGGCGGCCAGCACGTCATAGCCCGTGGTCTTAAGCTCCACACAGGGAATCTTCCTCCGCTTCAGGGTATGGGCCGTAAATCCCCTTGCAATGATCACATCCGCTTCCACATGCTCCAGTTTATTATTATAATAGTCCTGGACCACCCGGTACTGGATATCCCTGGATTCCGGCCGTTCACCGATGACCCGCTGGATCACCGGCAAGATATTGGGGTATGGTGCGAAAAATACAAGTTTAACCATAAAGCTCCTCCTTTTTCATCGTTCCCTCCGCTTGATACTCCCTCCAAGCTGAAGTCTCCGGCGGACTTCCTAAGGTGTACTTCTTAAGGCGTACTTGAATCATTCTATCTTATTAATTGCAAAAATGGAATTAAGAAGTTGCAAAGAATGGTAAAATTGCAATTGTTGCATATTCACCGGTTTATGGCTTTTTGCAGATTCGGGGGCGAATTATTATACAAAGTTCCCAATTATCTTTACCCATTTTTATATTATTTTCACAAAAAACATTTTTATCGGAACCCTTCCACCAATATGGCATGGCTTTTGCTTTTATATACAGGCAGAAAACATTGCAATGGTTCGTAAAAATCAAATCAAAGGAGATTAGATGATGAAATTACTGGCAACTATGAAACGATTTCCTGCAGGTGTTATGGTAATCCCCCTTCTTTTGGGATGTACCATGAATACATTCTTCCCCAATGCCCTGACCATCGGCGGCTTTACCACGGGTCTGTTTAAAAACGGCGTTCCCACCCTGATCGGCCTTTTCCTGTTCTGCAGCGGCGCTACCATTGACGTAAAAATGGCCGGAGCCACGGTATGGAAGGGTGTTGTGCTCACCGCCCTTAAATTTTTTATCGGCTTTGGCCTGGGGCTGCTGCTAAATGCCCTGTTTGGGGAGGCCGGTTTTCTGGGCCTGGCTCCGCTGGCAGTGATCGGGGCCGTGACCAATTCCAATGGCGTGATCTACGCAACACTGGCCGGTGAATACGGGGATGAGACAGATGTGGGGGCCACCTCCATCCTGGCCCTTAATGACGGACCCTTTTTTACCATGATCGCCCTGGGCGCTTCGGGAATGGGCAACTTTCCGGTCACTGACATTATTGCAAGCATCATCCCCATGGTGATCGGATTCATCATTGGCAACCTGGACCATGACTGGAGAAAAATACTGGCAACCGGCATGATCCTCCTTCCCCCGTTTAACGGCTTTGCCCTGGGAGCGGGCATGAACTTCCGCAACATCATAAGCGCAGGCATGTCCGGTATTGTACTGGGGTTGTTAACTGTTTTGGCCACCGGCCTTCTCTCCTTTTTTATCTACAGCGCCCTTCGCAGGAAAGCGGATCCCATGGGCGCCGCCATTGGCACCACTGCCGGAGTGGCCACCACTACCCCCACCGCCGTGGCCATGGCAGATCCGTCCTTCCAGCCCCAGGTGGAGACCGCCACTGCCCAGACAGCTGCCGCCGTGGTCATCACAGCCGTACTCTGCCCCCTTCTTGTATCCTGGCTGGCTAAATTTTCCAAAAAATGGAATGCGGCCCATGGGATTATGGAAACAGACATGGCCCTCGATCCCCTTTTGGAGGAAGCAGGCACCAACATTGAAGAATAGCGGAAGGAGGTATAATAGAAATGAACCGATTGATTTTGCGCGCTGACATGATATTGCAGGGCAAGGAGCTGGCCCCCGTGGAAAAAGGCGCCCTTGTAGTTGAAAATGGACGCATATGCGATATATTTCCACAGCACGTCCTGGACGGTCATCCCATTGAGGACGCCCGGGAGTTATGCTTTCCGGGCCAGACCCTGATGCCGGGTATGATCGAATGCCACAACCATCTGTGTATTGACGCCACTCTGCCGGACCACCTGGAACTGCTGGAATGGAGCAGCGAATGCCAGCTCACCATCCTGGCCCTCAAAGGCTTGGAGGAAGACCTCCTAAGCGGTGTCACCACCGCCCGATGCATGGGCGATAAGTATTACATTGACGTGGCTATGAAAAAGATGATCCAGGAGAAAAAGATCAAGGGGCCCAGGCTTCTGGCAGCCGGTATCGGCATGAAGGGAAGCCATGGGGCAGGTTATATCGGAAGCCCCCACTGCGGTGCTGAGGAGATCAGGGACACCTGCCGGAAGAACATGAAAAAAGGCGTGGATCTGCTGAAGCTCTTTGTAACCCCCGGGGTCCCGGATCCCAATTCCTCCTTTGTTCCCAGTTTCCTCAGCCCGGAGGAAATTGCCATGGCTGTCAGCGAAGGGGCGCGGCTGGGAATTCCCGTGGCCGCCCACTGCATCGGGGGCCAGGGCTTAAAGGACTGCATAGAAGGCGGCGTACAGGTGATTGAGCACATGTATATGGCCACGGAGCAGGACGTGGAACTGCTGGCCGCCTCCAACTGTGTGGTGGACCTTACCTCCGGCATCTTCCTGGATCCCAGCAGGGAAGCGTTCCTGTCCCCCTCCAACGCCAGGAAGGTGCGCCTGAACCGGCCCCGTGTGCGGGAAAATGTAGCCCGTATTCTTAAGGCAGGGCTGCCCTTTGTCCTGGGCACGGACGCCTATCACGGATATCTTTACCGCGAAGTGGAATATGCGGTGGAGCTGGGAGCCGATACCGTAACCGCCCTTCAGGGAGTCACCTCCCATGCGGCTGACATCTGCGGCCTGGGCCATAAGCTGGGAAGCCTGGCTCCCGGGCTGGCTGCCGACATCATTGCCGTAAAGGGCAATCCCCTGGAACAAGTCTCCTGTCTGTCCCAGGTGGGATTTGTAATGAAGGACGGGACGATCTGTAAACAGTAAAAAAACAGCCGGCCGGTACCTTTTAGATACCAGCCGGCTGAGTTTTTTCCATTCTTATAGCTATGCCAGGAGACCCCTGATATAGGAAGCCAGTTTCTCGTCCCTGCATGTTTCAAAAAAGAGCTCTGAGAATTTCTCTCCCGCAAACGCTCCCTTCACAAGTTCCTGATCCAGTCCCCGGAAAATCTCCACCAGGTCCTCCTTAAATGTGACCTTGCGGACTTCGTCCAGGATCTTCTTATTCCTCTGTTCCGGCACTGCCCTCTCCCTGGGATATCCCTGGCCCGATGGCTCGCAGAACAGTTTTTCAAAAATATATTCCAGATTCAGGTCGCCGCCCCAGCCAAATCCCTTTGCAAAAGGAAGGGCAATGGCATTGCCGTCATTGATCTGGGCAAATGTATATGCGTCCAGGGCATCCTCCACATGGCCGCAGATCACACCCGGAAAGGAATTGCAGGCCAGCATGGCGCCCTCCCCTGTTCCGCATCCGGTTACCACATAGTCGGCCGCCTTGCTGTTAAGCAGAGCTGCCGCCAGGATCCCCACCTGTACGTATGTAAGCTGTGCCTGGTCCTCTGCCGTGTACATGCCGTAGTTATCCACTTCATAGCCATAGTGGTCGGCCACCTTTTTTAAGGCATGATAGATCATTCCGTTCTTGGCTCCCTGGCTGTTTTCATTGATAAGCGCGATTCTCATATCTTCACCTCTCACTTGATTTTGTCCCCGGAGTGCAAAGCCGTACTGCCGGCCCTGCACCTGCGGACACTTACAAGCATATCGCTCAACCGATCCCCTGTCAATAAGATCTTGATGGTCTCCTTAAGAGAGCTTGATGAGATCTTATCTGAGGCTCATCCCGGCCTTCAGCATCCTGAACATCCTGTCAGCCGCGCTCACATACAGCTCCTCGGAGCGGTCCAGGGCTTCCTCCAGCTCCATGGCCCCGTTGATGGTGGTCATGATGCTGTCCACGCCGTGATCAAAGATTGTCTCCGCCTTGTGGCCCATACCGCCTACAATGGCTACCACGGGGATCCCCCTCTCTTTGCACCGCTGGCCGATGCCGCTGGGCACCTTGCCGAAAGCGGACTGCCAGTCCATTCTGCCTTCCCCTGTGACAACCAGGTCCACGCCCTCCAGCAATTCATTAAAATGCACCAGGTCCAGCACTGTATCGATTCCCGATTTCAGGTTTGCCTTAAGGAATACACAGAAAGCCGCCCCCAATCCACCGGCTGCCCCGGATCCGGGGATCTTATCCACATCCACGCCCAGTTTTTCCTTGATCAGAGCTGCGTAACGGATCATTCCGCCTTCCATGATATCCAGGATCTCAGGAGTACCGCCCTTCTGCTTGCCGAATGTATAGGTGGCTCCGTCCGGACCGGTCAGAGGGTTGGTCACATCGCACATCACAGTGAACCTGGCCTGTGCCACGCCGTGGTGAAGGCCGCTCACAACAATATCAGCCACCTTGGTAAGGTCCTCCCCTTTTCCTTCCAGCTCATTTCCCCGGTCATCCAGGAACTTTACTCCTAGCGCACGCATGGCCCCCATTCCGCCGTCATTGGTAGCGCTGCCGCCAATAGCAATGGAGATCTTCCTGTATCCCCTGTCCAGGGCATCCCTGATCAGTTCCCCGGTTCCATAGGTGGTGGTATTCAGCGGGTTACGCTTCTCGGCGGGAACCATGGGAAGGCCTGATGCGGCCGCCATCTCAATGATGGCGCTGTCCCCCTCAAATTCCCCGTAAAAGGATTCACACTCCTCCATGAGAGGTCCGTGTACCGTAAGTCTGCGATAGGTGCCGTTAAGGGCTGAGATCACCGCATCAATGGTTCCCTCCCCACCGTCAGCCACAGGCACGCCCGCAGTCTCACAGCCCGGAAAAATACGTCCCGCGGATTCCTCCAGCAGGGCAGTGATGCGCTCAGATGATAAGGTTCCCTTAAATGAATCAGATGCAAATAAAAATTTCATGTTCCGCCTCCCAAATAATCATTGATTTCATGTATGTCCCATGTGGTTTCACTATCTACTATTTTAGTGGTTCCAGGCATTTCCGTCAATGTTTTACAAGACAATCATTTTTTATATTATATATTCTACAGAACAAATCTCCTCCATCTCATCCTTTATATCCCTGAAAAACAGCATGGCCATATAGAATACAGTGGCCTGGCTCACGAGGCGGACATCATACCCGGTCAGTTCCTTTAACCGCTTCAGCTTGTAAGTCAGCGTGTTTTTATGGATGTGAAGGGTCTGTGAAGCTGCATGAAGGGAGCCCTCGGACTCAAAATACGCTTCCAGAAGACCCATCCACCGGCACAGTTCCTCATAGCTGCATTTCTTAAACAGTTTATGGATGTACTCCGCCTTCACCCCATCTCCCAGATCCTCTGTAAACAGTTCCAGGGTTACGCTGTCATAGGTGAGGATATCCTGTTTGGCCATGCCGGCGGAGCGCCAGGCCTTGTTGGCCTGTCCATAGGCCACATGGATATCCTCCGCCCTTCCGTCAATGCCCACCACCATGCGGATATTGAATTTTTTCAGCACAGCTGTGCGGATGCGCCCGGCCAGCTGCTCCATCTGGCAGTCGGAGCATTTTTTCACCAGGATCACCTGCCTGCCGCCGCTTCTGAGCACAAGGCTGCCTCTGCCTGCAAGGGATGCGCTCTCCTGTTCCACCTGCTCCAGCAGCTTTTGTCCGGCTGCCGTGGATGCGTACTCCTCCAGTTCCCTGGCACTGGCCACCATCACACGCCTGGGCACTGCAATGTCAATGCCCAGGGCAAATCCCCTCTCCTCCAGGATCTTGGGCTGCATCAGCCCGCTGCCGATCACCCAGTCCTCCAAAAAACGGTTCAGGACCCTCTGCCCCATGCGGCGCTCATCCTGTTCCGCATTTTCCCGGATGAGTATTTCCACCATCTTTTTTACAACCTGTCCATAGCCCACCACTTCGCTGTAAAGTCCCGTTATCCCGATCACACCCACGATCCTTCCCCCATGGTTAATGGGAAGGTTTAACCCCGGTCTGGAGGTGGCAGTGGCATGCTCCTCCTCCACATACAGCTCGGTCAGATGCTCCTCGATCACCCTCCCGGCCCCCTCGTGAAGGCTGCCGATCCTGGTCTCATCCGTACTGGCGATCACATATCCCCTGCGGTCCATCATGTTGATGTTCTGCCCCACAATAGCCCCCACTTCCTCCACAACAGACTGGGCCCCCTGCCGTGACAGCTTCAGCCCGCTTTCCATTTCCAGTTCATACTGTTCCATATCCCCTACCCCCAGGTTTTAAAAGGGCTGCCCCTGAATATACCAGGTGCAGCCTTTTATCGGTTACGTGTTCCTTATATCGATTGATAGTCCTATTTGTAGATCGGATACTTATCACAGAGTTTTGTGACCTCGCCCCTGATATAATCAGCCTGATTCTCAAAGTCCGTGGCAGCCAGCCAGATGCACTCGGCAATCTTAGGCATATCATCTTCCTTCAGACCCCTTGTGGTGATGGCCGGTGTTCCAATGCGGACGCCGGATGTGACAAACGGGCTTCTGGGGTCGTTGGGAACCGTGTTCTTGTTCAGCGTAATAAACACCTCATCACAGCGGTTCTGCAGTTCCTTGCCGGAAACATCCATTCCCCGCAGGTCCACCAGCATCAGGTGATTGTCCGTGCCCCCTGTAAGGAGCTTGAAGCCCTGGTTCTGAAGAGCCTCTGCCAATGCCTTTGCGTTTAACACTACCTGGTGCTGATATTCCTTAAACTCAGGTTTCAGGGCTTCCCCAAAGCAGATCGCCTTGCCGGCGATCACATGCTCCAGCGGTCCGCCCTGGGTTCCCGGGAAGATAGCCTTGTTAAAGTTAAACTTCTCAGCCGCTTCCTTGTTGGCCAGGATCATGCCTCCCCTGGGTCCCCTTAAGGTCTTGTGGGTGGTTGTGGTCACTACGTCAGCGTAAGGAATGGGGCTTGGATGCTCCCCTGCTGCAACAAGGCCTGCGATATGGGCCATATCTACCATGAGATATGCGCCTACTTCGTCAGCTATTTCACGAAATCTCTTAAAATCAATGGTTCTGGCATATGCGCTGGCGCCTGCCACAATGAGTTTTGGCTTTGCCTCTTTGGCGATCCGCTCTAACTCGTCATAGTCAATGTATCCCTCGTCATTCACGCCATATGGTACGATATTGAAGTAAAGGCCGGAAAAGTTAACTGGGCTTCCGTGGGTCAGATGGCCGCCATGGTCCAGATTCATACCCATGACCGTATCCCCTGGTTTTAACATGGCGACAAATACCGCCATGTTAGCCTGTGCTCCGGCATGGGGCTGGACATTGGCGTAATCACAGCCAAACAGTTTCTTGGCACGCTCGATTGCCATGGTCTCCACCACGTCCACACACTGGCATCCGCCGTAGTAACGCTTTCCTGAATATCCCTCCGCATACTTATTGGTAAGTACGGTTCCCATCGCCATCATCACCGGCTCAGAAACGATATTCTCAGATGCGATCAGCTCCAGGTTGCGTCTCTGGCGCGCACACTCCGCCTGAATGGCCTCGCCCACTTCCTTGTCATATCCGGTAATAAAATCCATTACTTCATTAACCATTGTCCTACCTCTTCCTTTCGTTTTCGCCTGCTAACGTGACAGCCTTTTTCTGCTGATTATAACCTATCTATGGTTAAAAAGCAAGTCATAGAGCGGCCTCCGGAGAGAATAGACTGACAACTTTTTAACGCACTTCTTAATGTTTCCGTAATAATCATAGTACTTTCTTTATACTTTAGACACAATTTGGTCACAATTATAGTCTATTATCAAATTCGTTCCAAAAATTTACGTTTTATGGAAAATCTCATCGGGAGGTTTTCAAAGGAGAGGAGAACTATTATGAAAAAATCTATGACAAAATCCATGACAGCTGTTCTGGCAGCAGCAATGATCGCAGCAGGACTGACTGCTTGCGGCGGTTCTGACAACAAGGCAGAAACCACCACAACTGTAGAGACCACTGTAGCTGCTACAGAGGAGACCACCACAGCAGAGGCTTCCGAGGAAGAGACCACTGTTGCTGAGGAAACAAGCGAAGAAGCTGATGCAGAAGCTACCACAGAAGAAGCTGCCGATGCTGAGGAATCCACTGAGGCCGAGGCTTCTGAGGAAGAGTCCACCGAGGCTGCCGCTGACGCAGCAGCTGCTGTAGAGGAGACAACTAAGGCTGCTAACTAATCAGCGTTAGGCAAGACCAAAAGGCCGGGGCATTTGTTTGCCCTGGCTTTTTTAGTCCAAAATAATGACAAATGTCATTCCACCTGTTACAATCAACATCTGTTTCAATTCCCCGGACCAGGTTATAATGATCTTATAAGAAAGGGGGGCGAAACAATGAATTCAAATGAATTTTACAATGAGTTAAAACACCTCACCCAGCTGGGATATCTGGACCAGGTCCAGCTTGACCGGATCCGGGACGAGTACATAGAAACCAGGAGGGACCACCGTAACATGTTCCTGATATTTGCCTTGTTAGGTGTGATCTTTGTGGGAGCGGGCGTGATCTCCCTGTTCGCCTATAACTGGTCCATGTTTTCCAGGGAAATGAAAGCCCTGATCTCATTCCTTCCCCTTTTTGGCGTTCAGGGACTCCTTTACTGGAAAATACGCACCCAGGCGTCCGATGTATGGATCAAATCCCTTACCCTGGCTCTTGGCATTGCGTTTTTATCCGCTCTGGGTCTGATCTACCAGGCGTACCAGATCTCCCTCAGCCTTCATTCCATGCTGCTCACCGGCTTTCTGGTCATGCTGCCCGTGGTCTATCTTTTGGACGGATATTATCTGGCCATCCTGTACATGGCGGGCATATGCTGGGCCGGCGGAAACAGTGACTACACCCTGTTAGTCCTCCTGTTGGTCCCCTATTATATCAATCGGGTGAAACAGGGGGAGACCTGCTGGCAGTTATCACTGTGTTTCTTTTTCTGGATCCTTTATCTGGCCTTCCTGTACCTGTCAGGCGGCGCCTTTTATGCATGTGTCCTTGTGCTGTTTATCTATATGACCATTGAAAAGCCCGGCCTTTACCCCAGGCTGGCGGGAAGGCTGCTGTACACAATGCTGTTTTTAAAAGCTGCCTTTTATGTGTTCTTTAATGAGCTTACAGAACTGTTTGCGTACGGGGAGCCCAACCGGTATTTTCCTCATCTCCCCCGGTTCCTGCTTCTGGCACTGATGATCGCGGCTCTGGTCCGGCTGTATCTGTTTTGTCGAAAACAGCCAGAGGATGGGCGTGTGGGCCTGCTCCTGTCCCTGATCCTGTGCAGCCTGCTGGTAACAGACCTGATCCTGTTCCCAGAGACCTATGTGTTTGCTTATGAAGTCCTTGTGAATCTCTGCCTCATTGCATTCAGCCTGTACAAGCTGCTGGCAGGTGTAAAGGCAGCCAACCTTCCCTCTGTCCGGCGCTACACGGCCGCCATCATCCTGTATATCCTGTTCAAGGTATTTCTCGGGAATTACCAGCTGATGGTAAAAGGGATCGTCTTTCTCATGGCGGGCCTGGCTTTCTTTTCCGTCAATTACATGATGACCTTAAAGCTGAAAGGGGTGAATACGCATGAAACAAAATCGGAATAAAATGATCCTGTCGGCATTTTTACTGCAGATCCTTGTACTCCTCTCTGTCATTGCCCTGGTTTACGTGATATCAGCCAAGGGCCAGACCGTGACCCTTACCATGACCGGATACGATCCCTATGACGCCCTGCGCGGGCGCTACATCCGGCTCAGCAATCCGGACAGCCGAGTCATTCTGGACCCCGGATCCATAGAGCGCTACGAAAACAGGCGGTGCCGGGATCCCTACGTGTACGTGGTTCTGAACAGGGATCCCGGCACCGGCCTGTCCTCATTCTCCTATGCATCCCTGGACCGGCCCGATCCTGCAACACCCTATATCAGATGCTCCTCCGATTATCTGCGGACCTATGAGGGGGAATCGAGGGTCAGCATCCATCCCAGGATCGATCAGTATTATTTAACCGAAAAACATGCCGGGCACCTGGACCAGTCCATCCGCTGGGATACACCGGTCCGTCTGACCCTGAAAATATGGCACGGCATGTATGCCATTGATGGGATCGAGGTGGACGGGCAGGCCTATTAAAGCTCCCGATTTCTAATATCCATACCTAAAAAACGTACGGTTTTCCGCCACAAAGGTTCATACTCTGCAAAAACCGTACGTTTTTCACATTCCATATCTAATTTTGGATCTTGGAATTATAGTCCAGGCAGGCCGTAACCTCCTGGGAATACCGGTTCATATACATAAAATAGATCATGTCCACCAGATACAGCATGGCAAGCCTGCTTATAGTGGAGGTCCTCCGATCCCTGGCTTCGCTGCCGTACACATAGATGATATAATCAAACTCCTCCTCAAACTGCCGGTTGCTATGGTGGGTCATCAATATGGTGGCAGCGCCTTCTTCCCTGGCGATCCTCAGATTATCAAGCACATCCCGGGTGGTCCCGCTGTAGGTGATCCCCCAGAAGATAGTCCCCCTCCCTGCGTTCCTGGCTGCAAAATACTGCAGATTAATATCATTTAATGCCTGACAGTTTTTCTTGATCCTCTTAAACCGCAGTTCTAAATCCTTTGCAATGATCCACGAACTTCCAAGCCCAAGGACCACGATCTCCCCGGCCTCATGAAGCCTCTCGATCATCTGGTTCATCTGAACCGTATCCAGATGGATATGGGTCTCTTGAAAGGCTTCATAGATGTTTGCCAGATGCTCATCCGAAGACCTGCGGATGTTATTTTCCCATTCCACCCGCTCCCTTTCCTGCTCCGTCTCATGGACCAGCAGATACTTAAGCTCCGAAAAGCCACTTAATCCAAGATACTTGCAGAAACGGATCACGCCACTGGCCGACACATTGCAGGCGCCGACAATGTTCTGAACCTTCAGATCGGAATAATCCCTGTCCTCCATAAGATATTCTGAAATCTTCTGAAACGATATATTCTTTTCCTGCCTGGCCAGCATCAGCTTTCCCTTAAGCCCCATAATCCCACCTGATCCCCCTGAAACAGCGGCAGCTGTCATCTGCCTATGACGGATTCATAATCCTCTGAATTCTTACTGCTGGCCACGGCACATGTTTTCCTGTTCACTTTATACCTGCCGCCATATTCCTCATATGTCATAATATGGTCCCCGGTCTCTTCCCTCCAGGCTTTAAGGCGTCCGGCCAGCTCATTTTTTATGGTAGCATAATCCGGATGGGAATTCAAGTTCTCCATCTCATTGGGATCAAAGAGCAGGTCATAGAGCTGCTCCCCTGCTTTCTGCCGATTCATGATGCCCCCTTCCACCAGGGCCTGCTTGATCACGGACTCGTCACAGTTGGCCAGATTATACTGTTTCCAGTCATTGTCATAATACTCAATATACTTGTACCGGTCTGTGCGGATACAGCGCTGTGGCTCGTAGGACGCATGGAAATTCACTTCCGCAAACACCTCATCCCGCACCCGTACCCCCGGGTCCTTAAACACGGCTGAGAAGTCCCTGCCCTGGGCATATCCGGGCACAGGCAGGCCGCACAGGCTGCACAGTGTAGGCAGCAGATCGATCTGGGACAGCAGGCCGTCATAAACGCGGCCCATAGACTGTGGGAATCCGGGCACCCGCATGATAAAGGAAACCGCCATTCCCGCGTCCTTCAGCCCGCATTTGGAATAGGGGTTGGGGAGGCCGTGATCCGTTGTATAGATAATGATTGTTTGATCGTAAAGCCCGCTCTCTTTTAAGCCCTGCATCACACGGCCGAAACAACGGTCATAGGAGGCCAGTGACTTATGAAGCCTGGCCGTGTCCTCTCGGGTGCTTTGGTTATTCATTACATTTCCAGGAACCGCTATGTAATTGGGATCATACTGTTTTCGGTCCTCATCCGACAGTTCCGGGTAGATCCTGTGGGTGGCATGGGTTCCGTAAGAGAGGAAAAAGGGCCGGCTTCCATCATAGGAATCCAGAAATTCCCTTACCCTTTCTGCATTCCTCCAGTCCCATTCCAGCAGATCCGTATCATTTGCCACAAAGGTATCTTCCACTGATAGATTCGTATCATACCCCAGATCACGGCTTGCCCTCTCCGCCCGCCAAAGGGGTCTCCAGAAATCCCTCTCATGCTGTACCCCCGCCAGTATGGAATGATAGCCGTGTTCATGCAGATAGGATGCCATATGGTGTTTTTTCTCAGTAATGTCATGCCCCCTCTGGGACAGGCCGTTCAGTCCGTTGCAGTGGGAATACTGGGATGTCATCATAGCCCCCCGGCTGGGTGAGCAGGTGGGGCTGGCACAAAACATAGCCTCAAATACCATTGCATCCTTTGCAAACTCCATCAGGTGTCCGGTGGGAACATGAAACCCGTAGGGGCTGATGTATTTTCCCGTATCATGGGTGTGCATAAGCAATATGTTCATTTCCCTAGATTCCTTTCTTCTTAATATAAACCGCGGTGAGGACAAATGAGATGCCGGCTGATATGAGGCAGACCAGGGTATACTCCACTGCACCGCCGTTGAGGAACAGCAGGTAACCGGGGATCGCCGAAACTCCCATACCGGTGGCGCTCAGATGCATCAAAGCCGAAAACAGGCCGCCGAATGCGCTTCCGATACAGCCCAGCACAAAGGTCACGCTGTAGGGCAGGGTAATTCCAAAGATTGCCGGTTCCGTGATCCCAAACCATGCCGCAATGCTGCTGGAGCCTGCCAGGGCCTTTAACTTTTTGTCTTTGGCAAAGCAGAAAAACGAAGTCACCACCCCTGCCTGGCCCACCACTGCAGCCGTCCTTATGGGCATGTACATATTGGTGCCCATTTCCTCCAGGAAATTGATGTCAATGACCCACAAGCCATGGTGTATTCCTAAAATAACAAGGATCTGCTGAAGGCCCCCGATGATAAATCCGCCGATTCCAAAGGGGAGCTGGACCAGCATCCGGAACGCGCTCACCACTCCTGCCTCGACCACATGGATCACAGGACCCACACCAAACAGAATAACAAACAGGGAGATCCCCAGGGTAAGGATGGGGGTAAGGATGATATCAAACACATTGGGCACAAATCTACGGCACATATTCTCAATCTTTGCAGTGAGCCATCCGCCTACAATGGCGACCAGCACAGAACCCTGGAATCCGGTGAGCTTAAACGTAATCCCCAGCAGCTGGATCAGCATGGGTTCTGCATTTCCCTTGCCAACCGCTCCCGCTGCCGGAAGGGTGCTGCTGATCACCATCAGGCCCAATACAAACCCAAGTATGGGCGACCCGCCGAACTTCTTTGCCGCGGAATAACAGATCAGTGCCGGAAGAAAGGAAAAACCCGTGTCAATGAGGATTGCCATGATGTTGTACCAGTTGGAATCCGTGGCCATCAGTCCGCTTCCTGTCAAAAATGACCTCACGCCCATCAGAATCCCGCTGGCAACGATCACTGGGATCACTGGGAGAAAGATATCGCCGAACATTCTTGATATCCTCTGGATCCCATTGCCTCCCTTTGCTTCGATCTGCGCTCCATTGCCCGTGCCGTCTCCCGCGCCCTTTTCCAGGCTCTCCCCCGCGCCCTCTCCGGCCAGAGCCGTAAATTCCTTATAAACCTTATTTACGATCCCTGTTCCCAGTATGATCTGGAACTGTCCTCCGCTCTCGATCATCCCCTTTACAAGAGGAAGGTCTTTTAACTCTGCTTCCCGCACCTTTTTTGGATCCCTTAATACAAGCCGCAGCCTGGTTGCACAGTGAGCTGCCTGCATCACATTCTCAACACCGCCTGTATACAGGAGGATCTTTTCAGCCGTTTCTCTATCATCCACCATAATAAGCCCCTTTTCTACATATTATTACCAGCGCGCTTTGGTTGTCTCCATTATATAGTGACCGTGGTTTAAATACAATCATCCCGGGGCCTTGTGGTATTTATTCCGGAAAACAGGTATTTATTTCAGCGGGAGTGCCTTCCCTGCAGCCCCAGCCTCTTATACTGTTCCTCAGGAGCCTCCGACTCCCTCATCAGCCGGATCATGGCTTCCTTCATGCGCTCCTCCACCGCCTTATCCTTTATGGGATGGTTCTGTCCCGGGTCCTCCTTCAGGTCAAACAAAAGGTCCCCGTACTTCATGTGGCGGTCATACCAGTAGGAAGAATTATCCGGTGAGGTGGATGTCTCTGCCGGTATTTTCATCAGTGGCACACCCTTTGTAAACTCAAAGGAATCACACAGCTCCCGCTCCGCCTTTTTCAGTTCCTCCACTGAAAAAGGGGTGAAAATATGGGTGGGCATTATGGTGTAATTGTACAGAGTCTCCTCCCTTCCCGAGCGCATGTACACATAGTCTCCGTCCGTTATATTCACATGCTTTCCAAACCCGCCGAACAGCGCGTACTCACGGCCCACAGCCCCCTGGCGCAAAACCGGAAGCAGGGATCTTCCCTGCATCTGCTCCGGTATGCCAATGTGAAAAAAGTCGCAGAGCGTTGGCGCAATGTCAATGGTCTGTGACAGCGCCTGGTTCCTGACATTCTTTCCCCCTGACACGGGATCCCAGATAAAAAAGGGAAGATGGGTGATCTCCTCGTACAGGGGCATATAATTCTTAGCATAATAACCATGCTCTCCCAGAAGAAAGCCATGATCCGTGTTCACGATCAGCATCGTATCCTTCCACATGTCGTGTTCATCCATAAAATCAAGGAGTTTTCCAAGATAGGTGTCGCAAAAAGTGAGCAGCGCACAGTAATTCAGCCTGACGCTCTCCAGCGTTTCCTCATCCGTAACCGGTTCATAAGGAGGCCAGTCAAAGGAAAGAGCTTTGTCACTGTACATCTTCTTATAGGATTCCGGCACGTAAAACGGCTCATGGGGGTCAAAATACTCCACATGCAGGCACCAGTTGTCCTGTTCCACATTCTTTTCCAGAAACTCCATGGCAGAGCGGAAAACCCTGACATGAGGAAAATCCTCCTCATCCTTTATGTATTCCCGGTTCACATACTCCTGCCGCTTCAGATCCTGAAAATCCGTGTAGCCGCAGACATCCCCTTTCCACAGGTCCCCTTCCTGCCCTCTCACAAACTCATAGGTTGAGAACTTTGTATGATATGTCAGCCCTCCTTCCTGCCAGTAATGGGCATGGTCCGAGATAAAATGCGTGTAAATTCCATTCTTTCCCAAAAGTTCATACACAGAATTGTCATAGGGTTCCATCGGCCCCCAGCTTCTGTGGAGAAAATTATACCGCCCCGTGTGCATCTCCCTTCTGGCAGGCATACACGGCAGGCTTCCCGCGTAAAAACAGTCAAAGGCGGCTGTCCGCTCCTGAAGGCGCCGGAAATTCTCCGTGATGGTAAAGTCACAGCCATACGGGGACAGCAGGTGACGGTTCAGTGAGTCATACATAATGTTGATTACTTTCATTTGTTTCTCTCCTTTGCATACGTATTCATAAAAATGTAAAATAAAATGGCTATGCGAACATAGTCCATTTCATTCCTTAAACCGGACCGCTGGATTCCCTGATAATCAGCTGGGGCAGGATCTTTGGACGGATCCCTTCCCCCTCTTCCCCTCTGAGTTTTGCATACAAAAGCCGGCAGCATTGTTCCGCGATCTCCTGCCCCGGCATGCTAACAGTTGTAAGGCGGGGACGGAACCAGGCGCCTATCTTTAAGCCGTCAAACCCTGTCACGCTGATCTGATCCGGGATCCTGATCTGAAGCTCCTTTAATGCCTCCATGACTCCCAGGGCCATGGCGTCATTGTACGCGCAGACAGCCGTATAATCCCTGAACATATCCTTATGCTCCATCACGGCCCGGTATCCTGACTCAAATGTAAGGTCTCCGTGGAGAAACTGTTTGGGTTCCAGGATCACGCCGTACTTTTTCAGTCCGTCCCGGATTCCCTGTTCCCTGAGTCTGATGGCCCCCATCTTCTCCATGGCGGACACACACAGGATCCGCTTGTGTCCGCACCGGCCCAGATACTCCCCCAGCACCTCACCGCCATGGTGGTGGTCCACAGCCACGGTGCTCCTCTCCTCAGCCCCCGCCTGTTCCGGATTATAACGGATAATGGGGACCGGGTGGCCTGTCTCATACCACCTGTCCTGGGAAATGCTGGACTCGATCACGATCAGCCCGTCCACCTTCCGGTTGCGGATCACCCGCTCAACGCCTGATATCTTATCCTCCGGTTCATGACCGCCCAAGGCCAGCAGGTCATATCCGTGGGCCTGCAGATGGTTGCGGATACAGTTAAAAAGGTTCCCTATATAGATATTGGAATCAAAATCAATAAAATGGTCCGGAAAGACAATGCCGATCGTCCCGGTGCTGTTGGTCTTAAGACTTTTTGCATTACTGTTGATCTCATAACCGTACTCTTTGGCCACGGCACGGATCCGCTCCGCCGTCTCCCCTTTTACAAGACTGCTCCCATTCAGGCTTCTGGAAACCGTTGACTGGGACACGCCCAGAAGTTTTGCTAATTCCTTTGAGGTCATCTCATCCTTCCCTCCAATCCCGGGCATGGCCTGCGCCACGCAGGCAGGCCGGGATGAACTTAATCCATCCGCCCCTCTCTTTGCATACGTATGCTTTTTTATTTATACTACACCGGGACAGCGGATTTGTCAATCCTCTGTCCCATTAAACATATATATTCCATATGCCAGGCCTTCATGCCCTTACATCAGCCCCTGAACCTTAACGCTTCTCACTTTCCTAACCTTGCCTTTTAAGGTTTTATCCTTAAGCGCATCTAAAACCATTTCCCCCTTTTGGTTCAAAATCTCCACATAGCTCAAACTGTCCCTTATATCTATGATTCCTATGTCCGTCACATCCACGCCATCGATGGTGCAGATTGTGGCCACAATATCATTGGCTCTGATCTTTGATTTCCGTCCTCCGCCAATGGCCAGCCTCATTATATCCTTATTAAACCCATTTCCATCCTGGTCCTTTAACCTGGTTTTCACGCGTTGGCTTTCCCGGAATGCTTTTTCCCTGTCATGTTCCGGAACCGGCGCTTCCTCCACGTAAAACGTCCGGCCCATGTACTCCTCCACCATCTTAAGCATCCGCCTGTCATCTTCGCAGACCAGGCTCACAGCAGTTCCCGTCTTTCCATTTCTGCCCGTGCGTCCGATCCGGTGGACATAGGTTTCTCTCCCAGTTGGGAAATCATAATTGATCACATGGGTGATATCCTTAAAATCAATGCCTCTTGCAGCCACATCCGTTGCGATCAGGAATCTGAATCCGCCTCTGCGAAAGGCATTGACGGTTTTCAGCCGCTCCTTCTGCTCCATTTCCCCGTGAAGCATTCCGCAGAAGATCCGGTTCCTTCTCAGCTTCTGGAACAATACGTTCACCATCTCCCTGGTCCCACAAAAAATAATGGCATTATCGGGATTTTCCAGCTTTAGGACCTTGATAAAGGTATCATACTTATCCTCGGATGCTGTTTCATAAAACAACTGCCTGATGGCAGCCTCCTCCTCCGGCTGTGCATCACATGTCACGGTAACTGCATCCTGAACAAAACCATCTGTCAATTGGCAGACCTCAGGCTTTAATGTGGCGGAGAACAGGGAAATCCCCGCATCCTGCGGAAGCTTTGAAAGAATTTCCTTTACCTCGTCCGCAAATCCCATATCAAGCATCAGATCCGCCTCATCGATCACCACCCGGCTGACCTTGTTAAGCTTCAGGGTTTCCCTGCGGATATGGTCCATCAAACGTCCGGGGGTTCCCACAATCATGTGGGACTTCTGCTTCAGGGTACGGATCTGCTTGTCAATGGGAAATCCTCCGTAAACGGCCGCCACCTTCAGACGTTTCAGCCGTCCGATCAAAAACAACTCATCCCGCACCTGTTCCGTCAATTCCCTGGTGGGTTCCAAGATCAGGACCTGGGGCAGATTCTCCTCCCAGACCGCGTGCTCACAGACCGGGATTCCAAACGCCGCTGTTTTCCCGCTTCCCGTGGGCGCTTTTGCCAATACATTGTTTCCTGACAGCATAAGGGGGATAACGGACTGCTGGATCCGGGTGGGGGTCCGGTAGCCCAGTACCTCCAGGGACTTGATGATATCGTCTGATAGTTTGTAGCTGTTGAAAAAATTATTTTCCTCTATGTTCATATATCCTCACAATTTTTCTTAGTCATTTATGGTGCGTGGACCATATTCCGCTGCTCTAATGTGCATTTAAATACGGCGAGCCATATTACATCACCAACTCAAAATCCTGACCGCACCGCTCCACACCATTGACAATCAGTGTAAGGGAATGGGTTCCCGGATAATGCCTCCTGGTACTTAGATCCGCAAAAGAATGTTTTTTCTCATAAAACTTTTTTTCATTATCATCCAGCAAAATTTCAGAGATCTGGAATATTTTCCTGTTTCTTCTCCCATTGGCCTTTACGTAATCAATTCCGTATTCCAGTCTTACCTTTGCGGCCTCCTTAGCGGAAATGTAAAAGGAAAAAACAATATCCTCCCCTATTGAGACAGCGGACGGCGCCAGGCAAAAGTCTTCCACTTCTATGGAATCAACATCGTGATATCCGAACATAGCCATCACATCCCGATTGCCCTTTTTTAACAATGTCCTGCATCCATGCTTTACGATCCAGTCCGTGTATTCGTTTTTGCCATACCAGTCCTTTGCAAGCTTTATGACCAGTTCCGGATGCGTCTTGGAAATATCATTCAGGTTATTGGCAACGCTCTTTCGTACATACGGGGATGGATCGGCCTTCAGCTGCTCCAATATAGGCAGGATCGGTGTGGGATCCTTTTTATACTTATTCAATGCCTGTCCCCAGGGCAGCTGAGGCCGGCAGCCCTCACTAGCCAATCTGCGGACATGCTCATTTTCATGTTTGGACCAGGCATACATCTGTGCCATCATCCGCTCCTCATGGTGAATGATAAAAGGCCTTACTGCAAATTCAGAGGAGGAATAGGTGGTATATCTCTCCAGCGCAGCTATGGATAGATCCCAATTCTCCTCATCCTGTCCGTAGACCTCCACAAAATCCGGAAATAAAATCCCAAACAATCCGGAAGGACAGTCCGCGATCACCTGGTCTAAAACAGCAAGGGCCTCCCTGTAATCTGCGGGCAGATATGTTCCCAGACTTATATTTATTTTTCTTACCCTGGCTTTTAACTCCAGATCATCCCATGTCTCATCCATGGTTGATCTCACAAACTCCTCCGCCTGAAAGGCTGGGTAAACGGATCGAATCGCCGCTGCGATTTCATTAAGAGATTTTGGGTTGAACATGTTTTTTAATAAATCAGCCATGTGTTTTTTCTCCTGTTGTATTATATGTACTCTCGGAGTCTCCTCGGCCCCCGTCTTTGCGGCTGAGATTCCGAGAGTACACTTATTTTTATCAGCTGTTTTCCCGAAGGATACCATCAATTTCAGCAACGGAAGCCTTCCCGTTCTCCTCATTCCCAAGGATATATACTTCTGCATCCATATGCAAAAGATACTTCTTTAAAAATTCCCAATAATACAGGTCGATCCCTGCCGCCTCATAAGTCCGGATCCCTGTTTCCCTGATCTGACACTGTTCTTTCCACTGCTGCGCCGCCTCCCTTGACCGGAAAAGCAGCAGATTTCCTCCCACTGAATATGTTTTTCCCGTATTACATGCCCCGGAAAATTCCATCAAAGCCCAAAAGGGTGTACCCACGGTCCTCTTTGTGGGCAGACAATGCAGATTTCTCAAGTATCTTTCCGGATTTATCTGAAACATAACATTTCCTATTGATCGGAACAGGTCAATGCCAAGCCATGTATGGGGTGACTCCGGGTCAATACCTGCCACCCTGCTGTCCGTGAAAAACGCCAGCAGCCATTGAAAGCTTTTTAAAACTTCCAGCAGATCATCAAAACCTGCAAACAGTTTTAAAAACTCCGGCTGGTCAGCATACAGCACCTGGCCGTCCAGGCCCGCTGATCGCTTCAAGTTCTCTGCCAGTCTCCTGGTCACCGGATAGACAAATACCGTGTCCGGTTTTTCCCTGGGGTTAAAAAACAAGACCGTAAAACAGCTGTCATTTTCCTTATGAGTCAGGTCCCCTATATACAATTCGCCTTTTTCCCTGGCCTTTTGAATCCATTTCAGGCAGTGGGAAAAGTCCTCCAACAGGACAAACAGCATCTTAGGCCCGGCTGGTAAAAATCCCGCACGCTCATTTGCGCTGTCATATTCCATAAACGGAATCATTAAAAATCCTGCTTTTTCAAGAAAATGCTCCAGTTTCCTTCCGCTCCACTCATACCCGGAATACCAGGACCCATCCGCCAGGTCAGCTCTGCCTATGACAAAAACATCTTCCGCCTTACCTAAGTTATAGCAGTTTTTAATCACCAGCACGCCTTCCTGGCGCAGCATCTCCTCTCCAATGTCCCGTCTTACCCGAATATGCGAAAGATCAAAGGCTTTCACCCGCTCTGCCAGCTTTTCAACATAATCGAACTCATCAATCATACAGCGGTCAATATTTTGCAGTGCATGCTCCACCATATCTGAACAATACTTTATAAGGCCCGCATGTTTTAACTGTCCTATCCATACCTCCGGCTCCCATTGAACTTTCTGGTATCCGGATTTTCCATTTCCCTTTTTCCATTCCTGATACAGACCGTAAAACCGTTCGTCAAAATATCCGTGGCAGTCCAGATATGCCTGAAAAGCTGTTCCATCTCCAACCGCTGCCCGCCATTCCTCAGAAGCCACGTCCATATGCAACGCGTCCTTGCATAGCAGTGTTATCTGCCTGCATTTTTCCGTATGATCCATGTGTGCATCCTGGACCAATTCATAAAAATAAGAAGAAAACTCCCGGTACTCCTTTGTCTTGCTATTATACCCTTTCTGCACCGCTCTAAAGCCGCCATACTGGTAAAGAGACGCCAGTTCCATACTGTTTGCATAAATTTCATGAATTTTCCGCGTTCTCTGTTCCAAAATCAGATTTATCTTCTGTACGTGCTCCGCGTGCCGTTGATCCAGGGAATCTGCCGCTGCCTGTTCAAGGTCCAGGATATTCATCAGAATACCCGCCACTGATATCCCCTGCAGCTGGGCATGATAGATCTCATGGGCTTCCGAAACCTGCCCTGACTGAAACTTCAGATTATCGCCCATTGGCAGATAAATGCTCCCGCCTTCTTTAAAACAATACGTTCCCAGTATAACAGATCCCGCATCAGATTCTGCGTTAGATTCTGCATTAGATTCTACATCATCCCCCACATCATCTCTCCTTTCGCCTGTCCTAACTGGAACACATAACAGATCCTGCAATGGGTGTTATGGCCCACCGTATAGCCTAAACTACGGCCGATCATATGGCCCACATTATGACCGGTATCTCTGCGCCACCCATTCACACAGCCAGATCCCATCTTCATTTACTTTAATGCTTTCGATCCGTTCCAGTTCTTCCAGAATTGTTGTATACCGCTCCTGGGTAAATTCCTTGTTGGAGGTCTGCCTGCACATACGGTTCGCACAGTCCCATCCCTTTTCCAGGGAAATGATGTGGCGTTCATCCGCATTCTTCCACAATGACATAATAACGACAGCCTGTTCTTTAGTAATCTCAACCGACATCACATTCCTGATCATTTTCCAGATATGCAGGGCGGCACACACCTTTAAAATAGGGATATCCATAGCCAATGCCACGCCGGCCTCCACAGATTCAGGCAATGTATCAATCAGCTTTTTCATGTTTATCTTTATATTCCCAGGCTTGATAGACGTTCCTCTTTTATAATCACTCAGGGAAGACATGACCAGCATATGCATCACAGGCGGCTCCTGCTCCGGGGGAGTCATTATAATACAGCTGTCAAACATAGCATGTTTCACCTCAATGATCTGTGTATCATCTGCCTTCTGGATTCTGCAGTATTGTTCAATCTCTGATTCAAGTTCTTTTCGTTTGGATCTCATTAAGTCATTTCGTCTTTCCATTGTATCTTAATCTCCTTAGCCAGCCATAACATGTACAGTATCCGTTTATTTAAGGCCATCACGAACCGGCCTGTTCTCCTGCAAATACTTTCATAGCAGCTTCTTCCTCAAACTGCCTGGAATACAGTTCATAATAGTATCCCTTTTGCCCCAGCAGTTCCAGATGGCTGCCCCGCTCTATGATCTTTCCATCCTTCACCACCAGTATCAGGTCTGCCTGGCGGATGGTTGATAAACGGTGTGCGATCACAAAGGAAGTATGGCCCTTCAGCAGATGGTCCGTGGCATCCTGAATCAGCTTTTCCGTCTGCGTATCAATTGAGGAAGTGGCTTCATCCAGGACAAAAATAGCAGGGTTGGCCAACACCGCCCGGGCAAATGAGATCAGCTGCTTCTCACCGGTGGACAACAGGCCTCCGCTTTCACCCACATCACTGTCATATCCCTTTTCCATTTTCCCCACAACCATATCCGCGGACACATTTCTTGCCGCCTCTTCAATCTCCTCGTCCGATGCGTCCAGGCGTCCATATCGTATATTCTCCCGCACAGTTCCTGAAAACAGGTGGGGATTTTGCAGCACATAGCCGATCTGGCTGTGCAGCCACAGCTGCGACCGCTCCCGGTAGTCCACCCCGTCAATCAGGATCCTTCCCTTTGTGGGTTCAAAGAACCTTCCCACCAGGTTAACAAGTGTGGACTTTCCAGCCCCTGTCTCCCCCACGATCGCCACATTCATGCCCGCAGGCACATGGAGGTTAAAATGTTCCAGTACATATTCCTTCCCATCCGGATACATAAAGGAAACATCTTCAAACACAATATCTCCCCGTATCTTTTCCCAATTTTCTTTATTAGGTGAAAATGCATCCCCATACTTTTCAAGCACATCTTTCCGGTCCACCACATTGGGCTTCTGTTCCAGCAAATCCATCACTCGCTCGATATTTGCCTGGCAGGAGATCAGATCGGCAAGCAGTCTGGCAAGCTGCTGGATGGGTTCAAATATGACAACCGCGTAAGAGATAAATACAGACAAGGTCCCAAGTTTGATGATATTTTCCCGGACCATGTAGCCGCCCTTTGCCAATACGACCGCGGAAGCCACTGAACTGAAAAACAAAATGGCCGGGATATACACCGCGTTCAGCTTTGCCGAATGGATCGCCGACTGATGCATATCCGATGTCTTTTCAAAGAAGCGCTTCTCATTGTCCCCTTCAATCACCATACTCTTTGACGTTTTAACTCCGGTAATGCCTTCATTGTAGGCGCTTGTGATCTGGGAATTGATCCGCCTCACCTTTCGGTTCCATTTTAAGATACGGTTCTGAAAATACACGGTCAGCAGGGCAATACACGGAACAATCATGGTAATGATACATGCCAGCCGGGCATTTAATAAAAACATGATCACAAACACACTGACCACATAAATCAGGGCCCAAAACATATCCACCAGCCCCCACGCGATCATTCCCGCGATCCTCAGCGTATCACTCATCACCCGGGCATGGATATAGCCCACCGGTGTTGTATTATAATAGGAAAATGATAATGTCTGCAAATGCTGAAACTGCGCCCTTTTTAAATCCTTTCCCACATTCATCTCAATTGTTGTAGCTGCATGGACGGACCGATACACGCAAATCGTCTGGGCCACGATCACCAAACTATAAACCAGTGCAAATATCCCAAGCCCATGCATACGATCCGGTATAATAAAGGAATCAATGGCATAGCTCTGGAACAGCGGCACCAGGATATCCACCCCTGCGAGCAGAATATTAAGCCCCAGGGTAATGGCAAAAAACTTTTTATATGGTTTAAAAAACGGAAACAGCTTCATCCAGATCTTAAAGCTGAAGGGATTATTATATTCTTGTTCTTCATATGCTGCCATCTGTCATCCCTCCATCTTCTCTCTGTCGTCACGGCTCATCTGTATATCATAAATCTTGCGGTAAATCCCATTTTTCCGTATCAATTCACCGTGGGTTCCGCATTCTTCTATTTGCCCCTGGTTCAGCACCATAATCTCATCCGCTCCCATAAGGGATGTCACTCGGTGGGATATGAGGATAACCGTTGCCTCTCTCATATGTTCCTTCAGGGCGCAGCGGATGTGATAATCGGTCTGGGAATCCACGGCTGATAAAGAATCATCAAATACCATGATCGGCGCTTTCTGAAGCAGCATTCTCGCAATGGCGATCCTCTGCTTCTGCCCCCCTGACAAAGTGACTCCCCGTTCCCCCACAAGTGTGTCATATCCGTCCGGAAAGCTCATAATGGCATCATCGATGCACGCGATCTGCGCCGCATACCGGATCTCCTCCATGGACGCATCCGGCACGGAAGCCGATATATTTTCCCGTATCGTCCTGGAGTACAAAAAGGGCTCCTGCAAGACCGTTCCAATATTTCTCCGAAGCTCCTCTATGGGGATATCCCTGATCTCCCTGCCCCCAATACAAATACTCCCCCTGCTATCCTTAAGCTCATACAGCCTGGAAAGGAGCTGTACCACTGTAGACTTCCCGCTGCCCGTTCCGCCTAAAACACCAAACGTCCTGCCCTCCGGGATTGTGAATGAAATGTCCTTAAGTACATCCTTTCCATCCTCATATCCGAAGGATACATGCTGAAAGGAAATATCGTACGTTTTAGGGGACGTTTCGTTTTCCTCTCCGAAACCAACATTTCCCTTCCCATAAATCTCCGCCCTTTTCCCATAAGCTTCTTCCTGGGAACGGATGATATAATCCACACGTTCAAATGAGACACCTGCTTTACTCATATCCGAAAGAATACGACCCAGGCCACGGATCGGCCACACCAGCGTTGAATTATAAGCAGCAAACGCAATAAATTCACCAACGGATATGAAACCATTTACCGCCTCCATCACTCCGAAGATAATGACCGCAACCACCTGAAGCCCCGTGATCAGGTCCCCAATTCCCCAATACAGGCCCGATAATGTTCCCAGCCGGATCCACAGCCTGGCAAAGGCATTATTCTTCTTATCAAACCGCTCCATCTCAAACTGTTCCCGGCCAAAGGCCCGCACCACACGCACTCCTGTTGCATTTTCCTGCACAACCGTGGACAGCTCTCCCTCCGCCTCATCCGCTGTGGTAAACCGCTTTGCGATCAATCTGTAAAACACCGTTGAATACACGATCACAACCGGCACGAACAGAAGAACGATACAGGAAAGCTTCACATTCATGGAAAACATCATAACAAACGATATAATTACAAGAAATGCCGTCCGGAATACCTCCAGAAGCTGTGTCACTACAAATCCACGTATCACCTCCACATCAGAGGTACACCGCTGGATAATATCCCCTGTCTGGTTCCTGTCGTGCCACTTCATGGGCAGCTTCTGCACATGGATAAACAATGCATCTCTCAGATTTTTAGCAAAATTCTCCCCTGCCTTGGCCGTATTGGTACGGCTGATATAGGTAAAAATCCCCGAAGCAACCGCCACCGCCACGATCATCATGGCCAGTATCCATAGGTGGCCGGACAGATAAGTCCCTCCGTTTCCGCTGAGCACCTCATCAATGCTGAACCGGAAAATCTGCGGTGTCAGGGCATTTAGTATGGTTGATATCAGGGATGCGGCTACGGCTGCTGCAAAATAGACTTTGGAGCCCTGGAGGAATTGGATGATCAGATGGAGTTTTCTGTATTTTGGCTTTGTAATATTTTTCATGATTCTATACTCTTTTCCCCGTACAAAAAAAGAGACGATTACTCGCCCCTTTTTTAGGTCCTCTCTTGACGGCGGTGACTCACCTGTTACTTAAATTTAGTATACATGATGCGTGGTCCAAAATCAATAGATATTGTTGCCTTTAGGATTCCCTTTTAGAAATCCTCTTTTAGAAAACCTCTTTTAGGAATCACCAGCCTTAACTTAGGAATGTATCTCCTTTGCCGGAACCCCGGCCACAACCACTCGGTCCGGCACATTCCGGATCACCACTGCCCCGGCTCCCACCACAGACTCCTCTCCCACTGTGATATCATCCATAATCGTGGATCCGATTCCCAGAAACGACTTTCTGCCGATCTTTGTATGCCCCGCCATGGAAACACCGGGGCAAATATTTGCAAAATCCCCAATGATGCAGTCATGTTCAATAATTGCGCCCGTGTTCACAATACACCCTGTCCCCACATGCGCATTGGGGTTGACCACGGCCCGCGCCAGCACGGCGCATCCCCTGGAAATATGTGAAAAAGGGCTGATGACCGCCGTGGGGTGGATCACTGTTGCCAAGGGAATACCCAGTGACATGAGCCGGGAGGTTTTGGCCTCCCGCAGGTCATTGCTCCCTACCGCTACAATGGCTTCATTGTATGACCTCAGGAATCCGGAAAGATTCACCTTTTCTTCCTCGTAGACCGCATACCCCGGAATGGACCGGTGACCTTTCTCCTTCATATCCAGGAAATCAATCCTGTCATATCGCTTCATCGCCAAAGCGCAGTCCAAGGTAACGGTGCCCTGGTCTCCGGCGCCCCAGATTAGTAGATGTTTCATATATTTTCTCCATTTACATCAATGCTTTAATCTTATCAATAAACATATTTATATTCTCTTTAAATTCTTTTGATGTGTCACCTGCAATATTTATATAAACACCATGTATTTGTTTTAATGAAAAATCTTCATTATTGAATTTCAGAACAGCATTTTGTTGTTCTCTGCCAGCTGGGTAACATAAGATCACACGCTTACTATGTAATTCATTTGCATAAAAAAACATTTGGTATACATCTGCATTGCTAAAAGGCTTGGATGTTTTATTCTTCATATCTAAGATACCAAAAGCGGAAATCGGCATTTCATTCTCCTGATACAAATAAAGCATATCCGGTATATATGATTTAAAATAATCATCATAATCAGCACCGGAACACACTGCATACTGTTTTTCTGATTCCCAATAAGTAAAATTATAATCCCCGGAATATGTAACTAAAATCTTTTTAATAAAATCCTCAAAAAGTCTATCAAAATTAACCAGAAAATTCTGGCCATATGCTTGATTGCCATAATCGGAAACAGACAGATCATTCAATATCATATATGCTAACGTCAATGCCTTTTTACAATACATTGTATTTGTGTTAAGTGTTATTTGGGGAACCTGGTAAATATCGGAAATATCTCCGAAGTCCCTGTTTAACAGGCTTGCTTTTTCCATATCCGTTATCCGTATCGCTTTATTATATGCCTTATACAATACCTGATTTATCGTAATATCCCTGGATAATTCATCAAAAGAACAATCAAAAATATCCCGTCTTCCCAATTGCTTATTCATCATAGTTTGAACTACATTTATATTTCCTCTCAGATACTGAAGATTTTCTCTTCCCTCCCTATATTCAACCGGTAAGCCCTTTTTTGCCACTTTATCCAGCTCAGAAATAAAAAGTTCAATGATATCAAAGGTGCCGCCACTATCTACGTCATATATTGGTTCATCCAGATCCGATGAATCAGATGAATATAAAAAATAATATATCCTGATAATATGCCTAAGATTCACACCATTATGCTTGGGATCAATCATAATCCTTCTTGTTGGCAGATTAATATATCCTACATAGGCTTGGGGAAAGCTGACTATATTTTGTTGAAAATCTATACATCCCGTACTAATCCCACGAGGCTCAAATGCTTTTAGCAAAAACTCCTTTTCGCCGTCTAAAAGCCGAAGGACGCTACCTTGCGGAATGTGAACCACATCTGATTCCATAGGCATCCTCCTGCATTAATCCAGTTTAAACTGTGCTTTTATTTCTTGAACAAACTGGTCTGTATCATCAATTCTCTGGGGTAATTTCATTCCCAAGATATTGGCTAAATATCTTGTATTTCCATATGTATATTCCTCAATAATAGGAATGATATAATAATTAAACAGCATTTTTAATACATCTGGTGTCCACATTATTTTTCCATTGGCCATTGCCCATTTCGGAATAAAATATGCATGTCCCAGAAGCATATTTTCATCTTTTAAAACATTAAATATCCCTTTGTTTATATTTTTCAATAACAGATCTGGCTTAATCTCCTTCATGGATGAACAATCCGAGATTGAAGAAATCAACTCATAGTTCGGATAAAATTTTACAAAGGCAAATCTTCTTCTGATTGCATAGTCAATCTGTGCAATACTTCTATCAGCTGAATTCATGGTAGCAATAATATAAACATTATCAGGAATTGAAAATTTCTTAATCTTTTTATCATTCCATTTAATATCACTTGCAAGATCAGCCGTATATTCTCTGTCTAATGTCAATATTGCTTCGCCAAAAACCTTTGATACATTTCCTCTATTTATCTCATCAATGATAAACAGATATCTGTGACCCGGATCCTTATCGCATCGAGCCGTCTCACAAAAATCCAAGAACACTCCGGGTTTAGGAACAAAATTACCTGCATCATCTATAGAAACACCGCCAATAAATTGCTCATATGTTGAATTAGCGTGGAATTGTACCAATGAACAGCCGGTAAAATCCCCCCTAATCTGATTAGTAATATGAGACTTACTGGTTCCGGGCGCACCATACAATATGACTTGTTTTGTAGCTAAAAGCAGTTCTTTTAAGCTTTCCGCCGTTATATTATTTCCTGTTGTTTGGGCAAGTTCCTGTGTCTTATCAACTTCAATATCGTTGATCACCGCCATATAATCATTTCCTCCTCTTGGTAATTTTGCAATTTCCGGAATGTAGTCTTTACTAAAGTGAAGATGATTTCTCAATTGGATTCCGCTTATCTGAGTGAGCGAAAATTTCAGAATTTCATCTTCATCATAATAAAATAGAGCGCTCAGCTCATCTTCATTTAGTTTTAATTCCTGTATCAGAATTTTAGTACATACCCTTGTATATCCTCTATAAATATCCTCGGTTATAGTCCCATTTATCCATTCATCAGGAGCTTCTACACCACGAAACCTAAAATACCACGCAGCAAAATACACAAGTGATATCTTATTCCCGTTCAGAAAATTAGACAGTAACAGACGTATGTAATTTCTTGGAAATTTGAACTTATCAGGATCAGCATCATCCTTTCTCAAAAATTTTGAATCATCCACCAATGTATTGTCAACCGTATCTCTCATACGGCTTAACAGTCCTTTAAAGGCAGTTCCTGGATTAAACAAATTATTCTTGCCTATTTCATCAATGATTGAAAACGGAAATAAGCAGCATTTCTTTTCTCCACTTTCAGCGTTATAGTCGTACAATGCAGAAAGCTTATATACACTTTGCAAATATACTTTTCTATCTTCAACTGATATACCACTGACTTTAGGAAATGCGCGATACTTCTTCTCGTCAAACCCTATACTCTTGAAAAAAAAGAACATTCCCAGTTGTTCACCGGATATGATATCCAATTGCTTGAAATAGTCTATACAAGATGCGATACTTTCCTCAGAAACATAAAGCAGTTTCATAACCACCACCCCTTTAATCCATGAACTGATTACCCAATTGTCTTTTAATTTCCATACCAATTACTTTTGCTAAAGTAGGCGGTACCGCATTGCCAATTACCTTATACATCCCTGTAACGGATTTAGGATCCTCGGTGAAAAACACAAATTCGTCAGGAAATGTTTGTATACGTGCTATTTCTCTTACATTATATCGTCTATTTTCAGTAGGATGGATAATTCCGCAGTTCTCCGGCTGAGCAGCCGCTGTAATTGTTCCTGCAATCTCATCTCTTGAAAATCTCCGATACATATTGGGGGCATGATACCTTTTCATATTGTCTGCAATCCTGCGGAATCTGTCCGGCAAATATCTATATGGAATACTTTTCCATGATCCTCCTTCAGGAATATGCCGGATCAAATTTAATGCCTGCGGAGAAAACGGCCAATCTACCTGGTTTGGTACATCAGCAGGAATATCAAGTAAATTCCCCACATTCAATCCTTCTTTTAGTTGTTTTGGAGGAAAAACAAATGTTTTCCCAAGATCTTTTCTAAATGCCACCACAACAACCCTTACTCTGTTTTGAGGCACACCGTAATCACTGGCGTTAATAAGCTGATAATTTACATGATACCCTTCACCAATGTCTCCCAAATTTCTAACAATCGTATCAATCAATAAACTTCCTTCTTCATCTTTGATTGACAACAATCCGCGGACATTTTCAAACACTACAACTTTTGGTTTTTTCGCTTCTATTATCCGCAAGCACTCTTTATACAGATTTCCTCTGGAGTCGTTCACTCCTTTTCGGTTCCCTGCATTTGAAAAAGGCTGACACGGAAAGCCTGCAGTCAAAATATCGCAGTCCGGCACTTCCTCTGCCGGTACATCGAGGATACTTCTTTCGTCCATCTCGCCAAAATTTGCCTCATACACTCTCTGTGCATCCTTATCAAAATCATTTGCATAAACAATATCATATCCAGCCTCTTTAAATCCCCAATCCAATCCGCCGCAACCGCTAAATAACGAAACCATCCGTGGATGAATTGCAGCCAATTCATCCGTGGAAAGGGTTCCATTTTCTTCTGTTCCATTTATACACTCAAATATAGATAACTGTTCCATTTTTCCTCCAAATACCATAATCGCTGCATATTTTATCATCTTAGATGACTTCAAACAGACGAATACTGCTGTCTCCAATCTGTCAAGGATATTCTTAGGCCGAAAATATTGTACTCCCCGCTTTTTGAGGTATCCCTTTGCAAAGATACTTCTTTATTTATATCTTTCTTTATTAATATCTTTCTCTATCAATATCTTCCATATACCTTTTTATAGATGTCATATTACAATATTAACCCATGTTCCCGCAGGGGAACAATTATTATATGCCCAAAAGGGCGTAAAGTCAAGAAATTTCAATCCACGTTCCCGCAGGGGGAACGACTGATATCCTTGTCTTTTTTGCTGTTACTTCGACAATTTCAATCCACGTCCCCGCAAGGGGAACGACCCCACCATTGGGGTTGTCCTGGACTTGTTTACGATTTCAATCCACGTCCCCACAAGGGGAACGACATCCGGGAATAATGATACTGTAATAGCTCAATCCGGATTTCAATCCACGTTCCCGCAAGGGGAACGACGTTTTTCTCCTTTCTTCCGTTGCCCGATACATAAATTTCAATCCACGTTCCCGCAAGGGGAACGACCTCTTACCGCCTCCTCTGTGGTTCCATGGCTGTATTTCAATCCACGTTCCCGCAAGGGGAACGACAATATCGGATATGACAAGCTGAGTAAGCGAAAATTTCAATCCACGTTCCCGCAAGGGGAACGACATGGAACAGGGTTCCTTCAGGCATTGATCCAAGATTTCAATCCACGTTCCCGCAAGGGGAACGACACTGGTCACCGCTCTCCAATCTGAGAGGTGTGGATTATTTCAATCCACGTTCCCGCAAGGGGAACGACAATAAAAAAGAGAGAGATGCTATATTTTAATGTATTTCAATCCACGTTCCCGCAAGGGGAACGACCGATCAGGGGGGACTGTGCATCAGAACGGAACAATTTCAATCCACGTTCCCGCAAGGGGAACGACGATATGGCAAACGTAACCATAACAACATATGACGGATTTCAATCCACGTTCCCGCAAGGGGAACGACGCTGCCATGCCAAGAAAGACAGAAGCGTGGAGGAATTTCAATCCACGTTCCCGCAAGGGGAACGACTCCGAAGAAATCCATTAATCGTTTGGGGTGGGTAGATTTCAATCCACGTTCCCGCAAGGGGAACGACTATGAATCCCATGATATAGTATAGTCATGGTTATATTTCAATCCACGTTCCCGCAAGGGGAACGACGTTAAAATCAGCGCAGGGAAGATCCCCGGAATCAATATTTCAATCCACGTTCCCGCAAGGGGAACGACGGCAAATATATCCAATATCATAACACAAAACAATCACACTTTTATATCATCTATACATTCCTTTGAATACCACACAGCAAAATCATCGCCTCTTCCTCCCAAACCAAGCATCTTTTGTGCACTTTTTCCGGTGCGAATCCCCCGTACTTTTCATGTGTGCTTCACATTCGCACTACAAAAATAATGTCTCATCTGCCGCAATCCCCTTATCAACCCCCACATGCTCTACTTTTGTTTTATACTTATTACCCAAATAATAGAATCGCAGGCTGTCGACCTCTTCATCAATAATTTCAGCCAATAATGACTTCAGCATCACACACTGCGCATTGTCCAGGATACACTCAAATACCGAATTCTGGACTCGCCTCCCATAGTTAACGCATTGTTTGGCGACCTTTCTAAGCCTCGCTTTTCCTCCTGCGGTCTCTGTATTCACATCATATGTGATCAATACCAGCAAACTCTGACCTCACTTCCACAAAAATGGCGGATATGCATCCAGATCCCCCCGCAGATACCTTGCCAGCAGCATTGCCTGAACATAGGGAACCATACCCCACTCTATCTTCTCCTGTAAATATGGATGTGTCAGCATCTCCTTTTTTCGGTTCTGCCACTCTGTAAGGAACCGTTTCCGTGCATCATCCTTCATTAGAACAGCTCCATTTTCTTTTTTCAGAAAATCCTTTTTTTGAACGATCTTCTTATTAATCATCGAAAGAACAAAACGGTCCGCCAGAACAGGCCGCAACTCTTCTATCAGATCCAGTGCAAGGGATACACGCCCCGGGCGCTCTGTATGAAGCACTCCCACGTAAGGATCCAGACCTACGGTTTCCAGTGCAGATGCAATATGATTGGTCAGCAGTGTATAGACAAAAGACAGCATTGCATTTACATTATCAGTCGGAGGCCTTCTATTTCTGCCGGAAAAGGCAAAATCCTTTTTCTGCTGCAGAATCAGTTCATCAAATACACCGAAATAAACGCTGGCGGCCTCGCCTTCAAAGCCACGCAGGCTGTCTTTTGATTCACAGTTACGGATTCTAAGTGCGGCATCCTTCAGTAACAGAGAAGCATGTTTTACTTTTTCTACGTCAATCTGCATACTATGATCCCGGATCGAGCGCTCCAGCACCCACCTTGCATTGTACACTTTTCCAATCATGCAATTTTTCGCGATCCCCAGACTACTATCTTCATCCATACTCGTCCGGTACTGCTTATCTCTCAATACTACGTTTCCTTTTACGCTCCCCGTTACCCTTGCCAGAAATCTGCCGCCCGGACTTACAAAGCAGAGAGAAATATTCCGATTCGCACATGCTCCCATCAAAGCCGGACTGGTTCCACGGTAACCGAACGAGACGATCCCCTCCAGATTATGAAGGGGAAGGCGCCCTATTTCTCTTTCCTTATCCAGAACAACAATATTTTCACCGTCTAAAGAAAGGTAACTGTCTTCCGATGTTACATACAGAGTATTCAGTAGTTTCTTCATCCTTCTTCCTCCAGTGCCAGTTTTATATATTCTCCCACTGGCATGGTTTTCCCCAGCTTCGGCAGACAGATATCTTTCAGTGAACAGCCATTACAGCTCTTGCTCCATTTGACCTTCGGAGTATAACGCCGTTCATAGTACTGGTGCATTTCCTTAAACATATCCCGAACTCTGTTTCTCAAATCATCTGTCATTTCTATGATCTCACGGCGGCGTGTTTCACCGTAGAAAACAGCCGCTTCCGAAATAACCGCAGAAAACATTTCTTCCAGACAAATGGTCTGAGCTGCGAGCTGCAGAATATCCTCCTCCGAAATTTTAGGCTTCCCCTTTTTATATTCTATAGGGAAAATGCTATATAGCCCACGATGCCCATGAAGATGCACTCCATCTTCGCTCCGATGAAACTCCACTACATCACATTCTCCGCTTGCGCCCATCGTCCGGGATGAAACAGGCAGCGCCCTGGTAATCAGTACATCCTTCCGGTTTTCCGTCAGAAATGGATCATGTGCATTTTTATGCATCAGCTCACCTGTAACCGTATGCACATTTTCCGCCCATTGCTGCTCAATATGGATCAAAGCCCACTGCCTGCGGCAAAACCGGAAATGCTGGATGCCGGAAATCATCAAATAATCCTCTTCCCTGTATTCCACTATATCTTTCTTATTACCTCCACTGTTTCCGGAATCTGCTCTTTATGAACGGTAACCTCGTAATCCTGATACTTTCTCGGATAAAGGATCCCGTCCTTCCTCGTTACTTCCACAGCCTCAAACAATTTATAGGCAGGACAGTCCCCCAGTTCCTTGCTGTGTTTGAATACAATCAGCTCCCGAACTGCCATTTTCCCCCTTGCCGCCGAATGATCATGTTCAAACATATTAATAATCGCCTCCCACAAAAGCTCCAGATCCTCTTCTGAAAAGCCGGTTACCTTCCTTGCGAGATTGGCGGAAATATACCCCTCTACTCTGTAAAGTCCATAGGGTACGATATTCTTTCTTCCCATCTCCGTACTCTTATTCCCCGCATCCTTTTCCGTGGTAATTGCCACCCTGGTAATTGTCACTTCCTGACTCACAATCGGATCAATACTTCTGGCAAATCCAAGCTGCACAGGCCCTCTTACCTGGCCGCAGTTTAAAGAAGCCTTTACAAACGTAGTCATAACCGCGCCAAATGTCCGGATATCAAAGAAATTCTTACACATAAAATCTCTGATTTTCCTGTCTGCTTCCGGATCGTTTTTCTTCAAATCTTTCCTTTTGGTTTCGTCAATATGTAAATACTCAAATGCCTTATTGTCACTCCGGTTTAATGGGACATTCTCTTTGATATAGATCTGATATCCTTCTTCCTCTTCCTTAACCAGCTCCACATAATTGCGGATTTTTCTCTTTAAACACACATCCGTTACCAGGCCATATCCGCTTTCCGGGTCGATTCTCGGCATGTTGCCCGCATCCGGGTCACCGTTGGGATTTCCGTTCTCCACATCGAATAATACGACAAATTCATACCTGTTTTTAATCGCTTCACTCATTTACTTCTCCTCCTTTTTCTCGAAACGTTTCTGAACCTGATGGTAATATCCCAGTATAAACATGCCCTGTTCTTCCAAAGACAGTCTGCGTGGAAATGCCGCAGGCTGATCATTTTCCACCTCAATCATCCCCTGTAGGCCTGTGAGCATTTTTTCATAGAAAATCCGTCTCCCGGCCTCTAATTTTCTTATGTGACTGTTTTTCAGCTTTAACAAAATAGGAAACACTGACGCGGGCGCCGCACAGGCCGAGTTAAAGTACCGGTCCTTAATGGTCGCATTAATTCCCGGATTGGCGTCTTCCTGAATGGCCTCCAACACTGCAAATTCCCGTCCCAATACATAAGCCACATCCTTACACTGTTCATTTAATCCCACAAAGCTTCCCTCCTCTGTCCACTGTTTACCATGATTCCGTATCAGACAGGCTTTTATAATTGCCGCCCGTCCCCTGGTAATCCTCCCCTGTTCCGCGCGAATCCGTATCATTACATTACTATATAAACTTTCCGGGTACTTTTTCCCGGACAAAACCGCTTCAAATACCGATGCCGCCATATTGGGCTGCGGTTTCTTTTCCTTTGATTTCTGGTTGACCGTCTCAAAAAGCACCCTCCAGACACCCGGAAATTCTATTTTATCCCAGTTTGGTCTGACAATTTCCATCTGTTCATAATGCTTTTTGATATTTGATAAGATTGTCCCAAAATGATTCTGATAAAAAAACCTTACCGACAACCGCGCCGCATTGGGCGCCAGGCCCAGTATATAGAACTTCTGTTCAGGATTAACCTGGATTCCATCTACATCAATACCCCGGCCTTCTTGCAGATTGGAGAAAATACCTCGCAGCACCTCCTGGTTATCTTCGGTCGGCTCCATCGATCCCATAAAGAGATCCTGATAAATTTCCTTTCCATCCTCCGCCCAGAAAAGGATGGTCGTATCCCCCAGCATAAATATGTATTTCCTCTGTGAAAGCAGGTAATTAAGCGCTGTGGTGTAGGCAAACATCGCATATTTGCCAACCGGAGCGTTAAAGCTTTGCTCTTTCCCGTAGGATTCAAAGGAAGGTGCATTAAAAGACACCAGTGCAGCCCCACTGGACTGTGCCCCCTGAACCCCACGGATCACCGTATGGATCCGGGAAATTTCCGTTCTTTTTCCGGTCACAAGACAAATCTCCTGCGTCCCGCTTCCCTCCGCCTGAAGGGACTTCTCCCAGGCATTTCGTATATCCGGGTCTTCATGTGCATACATTGTTCCCACATAAAAAACAAGATTTCCACCGGCCGTGATATCCTCCCACTTCTCAAGCAGTTCCGGATGTTCTTTTGCTTTCATGGGATCCCAATTCTTAAAGAAATGTTTCACCGCCACGGCAGCCTCACTCTGTACCTCTTCCAGAACGCTCTCATGCTTTTCCCTAGCTGACTGAAAACACTCTAACACACGTTTTCCGCTTCCGTCATTGTCGATCCCCAGCAAATACTTGGAATTATCACACAGGAAGTTTGCCGATACTCCCGAAGAACGGGCGGCCATTTCCGGCACTTCAACCATCTGCGGTACCCAGACCGTCTTTTTCCCGCGTTCCTCTTCCTGCTTGAGTGAAATAATACCCAACAGGTTTCCGTCTGTATCAATATCCAACGCATAGGTTACCTTTGCCCGGCACCAGGCCTGTCTTGACACCTTTCCCTGTTCCGCCAGAGTTTCATAGTGCTTTACCAATGCCTGCAGTATCATCGAATCACCTCGCAGTCCTTCAGATCCACAACCCCACGGCGCATGACGGCCCGGAAGAACATGGGCTGTATGTCCTCCGGATTTGAATAATCCATATCGTAAAGCATAAATCCCAAATCCTTGTCTTCCACAACCTCATAGGCTCCATGGACATCTTCCTCACAGAGACAGAAATTGGCCGGAAATTCCCGGCAGCCGAAATAAGGTGTATGATAACATTCCCCACGCCTTAACCGCCTCATGATAATGTCCTTGAACTTTCCCGGATTATCGCTGTCATTTGCTTGATCCGTCAAGTCGAAGTGGGCGGATATGACATACTCCACATCCTTCAATAGCAGAGAAGCTCTCTGGACAATTTCTTCCTTGCTGCTGATGAACAATTCTTTTTTCGCGCCGTTGTAAACGGATAGCACGTTATTAGCTGAAATCTTGCTTTTGACCTCATTGCGCCGGATGGAAGTAAACTGGATCGGTTTTATGACATGGATGCTGTCAATCTTCCAGGACATGCCCGGATGCCAATAGATTGCTTCCAGAATACCTCGGGCGGCAGACGGCGTTATAATATCATAGCTGCAGCGTTCCACTTTCATCTCAGGGCGGGAAAAGAGTGCATACTCCCCCCAGACTTTTACTCTGACCCCCAGGCTCATCGCTTTCCTCCCCTTCATTTTTATCTTTCTTTTAGCTTTCTGTTTAGCTTTCCTTTAACTTTCTGTTTAGCTTTCTTTTAGCTTTCTGTCTATCTTTCTTTTAGCTTTCTGTTTAACTTTCTTTTATCTCTCATTATATCTTTCACTTTGTATGAATGCTAATTATATAATACCATAAACTAATTTTTTACAATACAATTTTCTATTTTTCTATATGGGATTTTTTATTTTTGGGGTTCTATCATCTTTTATCTGCGTATTAGAATTTCCTTTCCGGCGAATGCGCTTTATTATCTGAATATTCTTATGAATCCACCGTAAAAGCCAGATCCATCCCAGCTCTCGCCGATATTCTATAACCAGATATCCATTCCCAGCTCTGCCTTAACCTGTAAACCTGTCTCATCTGAATAATTGCTACAGTCTTTTAAAACAAAGAAATCCTCCTTCAGCTCCTCCGACACGCCGACAAACATCCCTGCATCATACATTTTCCGAAATAGATTCTCATAAACATTGACACAGTATTTCCCCGCTTCCCGAATCAGTTTTTTGTTAGCGCCTTTAAACTTCAATTCCTCTGCAATTTCTTTCGCACGTTCCTGGGCGGGAATCAGAATTGTCTTTGTATTCTGCTCGATCAGTTTAAATTCTTTTCCCACCGTAGCAAAGGCAAACCGGCCTTTTTGAAATTCCTCCAGGATATTCTTTTTATCCAGGGCAGCACCTTTGAATTGATACAGTCTGGTAAAATACTCCTGCACCGCGTCAAGAGAACCAATGTCTTCATATCTTCGGATTACCTGTTTTGCCGTATCGATCTGCTGTTCCTGTCCCGGAACCATTCTCGACTCCTCCAGCTGAAAATAGCAGGCAAAGCTGCCAAGGGCATCTCTCTTCCCCTCCCTGTTGCATCGGCCCGCTGCCTGTATCATGGAATCCACACCGGCAAGTTCCCTGTATACGGTCTGAAAATCCAGGTCCACACCGGCTTCCACCAGACTGGTAGCAATTACGATACATTTTTCTCCCGCCGCTAATCTCTCCCGTATAGTCTCCAGCCGTTCTTGGCGGTGACGGGGATACATGAAAGTCGAAAGATGATAGACTCCCTCCCCCTTTATTTTCTCATACAGCTTTTGTACGTTATTCTTTGTATTCAAAATACACAGCGCCTGTTCTTCGTTCCTCACCCTGTCTATAAGTTCATCCTCTGTTATTTTCCCCAAATTCTTAAATATGGCTCTCTTAAAAAACCGAAACTGCTCTTCCATGCGTGGACACAGCTCTGTATACTGCATGTCCTTTGGGAAAAAATTTTGTAACGATGGCTGGGTTGCCGTACACAGTACAATATTGCTTTCATAATGGCGGATCAGCTCTTCCATCGAAGCGATACATGGCCGAAGATAATCATTGGGCAGCATCTGCGCCTCATCAAAAATGATAACGCTGTTTGCAATATTATGTAATTTTCTGCATTTTGAGGACTTGTTAGAAAACAGAGACTCAAAAAACTGGACATTGGTTGTCACAACGATTGGCAGATCCCAATTTTCCGCTGCCAATTGTTTCAACTTCAGTTCATCTGTGCTTTCATAATCAATACCGCTGTGATGCTCCAGCACATTTTCCTCCCCCAGAATACGACTGAACACCTTTGCATTCTGCTCGATGATACTGGTATACGGAATGACGTAGATGATACGCTTCATTCCATGCCCCGCTGCATGGTTCAGGGCAAATGCCAACGATGCCACCGTCTTACCTCCCCCGGTGGGAACGGTCAGGCGAAACAGCCCCTTCTTTTTCTTTCCCTTTTCGATACAGGATTTGAGAATCTCTGTCCTCCGCCCATTGATCGTATCCTGATCATCATTAACAAGCCATTTCGCTATATGGCGGTTGAGTTTTTCCAAAAGAACCGGGATCGTTTCTCCCGTTATTCTGCTGGTTTCGCCATCCTTCATAAAATCCTCTGTATTGAGATAATCAGCATCTACAAGGCAGGAATACAGCATACGAATTAAAAAGCTCATGGAAAAGGTTAGATCTTTCTTTTCTGCCGCTGTTAAAACAGGAGGAGGGAGCGGAGGGATAGAAATCTCCTCCTGATAAGCCCCATAGTCTTCTACCCTCTTCTTCATTCTACCTGTAAAGGTCCCTCGATCTCCCGTATCCGCGCTTGTCCCTGTGTCCGGCAGACCGGCATGGTGGCCGGCAATACAGTACGCCGGTGCTACATAATAACTGCCTTTCTCCTTCCCTAACCGCAGGCACAACTGCGCTCCTGCCGTGGCATGGTCCGCCTTCTCGCCGCTTCCCATGATACGCCCCTGGAATTTAGTGGAATATTTCCCTATGTCATGGAGCAGCCCACAGAAATATCCCCATTCTCCATAGCCAAATTCTTCTGCAAATTCTTTTGCAAGAAGCGCTGTTTCCTCTAAATGGCTTTTTATGCTCTGCTCCCGTTGTTTGTCCTCACTGATATGCGCCAGATATTTCATGGGGGCTCCTTTCTGATGTAGATTGGCTGTTGGCTTTATTTTCTCTCACTTCCTAAAACGGCAATTCCTCCTCAAACAGTGACAACTGATGGTATCCATCCTTCCTGCCGTCTTTCTCATATTCTCCCCATGTATATCCCTTCAGCACTGCAGACGGAAGTTCATTCCGAAACTCGCGAAATACTTTCCTCATGGCCTTTGTTAAAGGCATGTTATTTTCTTTCATTACACCATCAATCCAAGTGAAATATTCCTGTTCTGTGTCTCCCATGGCAACACATTTTACTAAATGCTCCAATAAAGCTTCTGTGTCTTCCTGGCTCCATCGTCTCTCCCAAAATAGATAGTGAAACGTTTTTCCATAAACCGGACAGGCCCCTCTCCAGCTTCCTGCCAGAAGCGCATCTTCTGCTTCCTTATCCAAAGTACAGTACCGCTTTACAGGATATTTCTTCCGTCTTTGCAAAATCACCTCTGTGATTTCACTGCAAAAAGAGCTTATGTAAATGGTTCCATCTGCCCCTATCTTATTATTCCAGAACTTCCAATGATTAAGCTTTTTTATTATGTCTTCAAACAGTTCCTTTGAACACCCGGAAACGCTTTCTATCTGACATAATAATACATAGAGCATATCCTGTTCAACCACTCCATAAATTCCCACCAGTGCTACGATCACATGTTCAAGGTCATACCGTTTCTGATGATTATCCCAAATCCCATACTCCTTATAATCTGCTTTTCCCCGCTTAACCCTTAAATACAAATGCATCTCACTCTCGTCTACCTCAACCAGTCCGGCTTTCTCCAGTCGATACAGCAACTCTATTTCTTCATCGCCAGCCATTGGAAGATCCTCTTTGACAAGACGAATCCACATATTTTGAAGGATTGCCGGTATTGACATCAGCCTCTCTTTGACAACCGCGTCATCTTCATAGACCGGCGTAATTACCAAATCATCCGCTGCCGCAAAACCATCCTCATCAAAATCCCCCTCATCGTAACTGTCCTCTTTACCATCCCAATCTTCTTCGTTTTCCCAATCCTCGTCCCAGTTCGGATATTGACATAGTTCTCCCTGTCTAAATGTTATCTTAGCCGGGATTTTCAGATCTGTCTCGTTGACTTTCATTACAGTAATATAAAACATCCAGTCATCGCCAAAATCGTATAAATATAGATACTTATTTTTTACAACCGGATTTACATCCTGCAGCCGAACCCGGTCCGCACGTTTCCCCTGTTTTCCCATCGGATGATAGATTCCGTTGGGATCATAAGCCTTTCGATTCAGACTGAACATATACAAATGGTCTTTGTCGAATTCAAATGCATCTAAAATACAGTCGCTTAGCTCTGCAAACGTTCTGTTTCCGCTGATCTCCATAATCCGGTAAATGTTGCGGTTAAACGCCGATTCGATTTTTAATTGGTAGCAAAGATATGACATTTTATCGAAGGTTAGTTGAAATCCTAAATGCAACATTGAAGTTGTAAATGCACATTGGAAATTTCACGAAGTTGTAAATGCACCATGACATGGGTAAATGCAAC
>NZ_JBEPLZ010000013.1:0-135539 GCF_040545455.1 Enterocloster citroniae
ATATCCTGGCGGTCTTATTTTGATACCCACTTTTCAACCTGTATAAATTTTTCAATGTTCTTTAAAATTTAGCTTGACTTTTTATTTGCAGGCTTATTTTTTATGTTTTGTTTCATAGGTTCCTACTCATTTCAACAGGCCCAGGACATATTCCAGATTCTGGCGGAAATTGCCGTCCCCAACAAATTTCTTGGCAAACAGAGCGCTTCCCATTGTGAACGTCCATGGGTTCATTTTCAGAACCTCTGCAACCCTCTCATCGCTTCCAATGCTACCTGCCAGGATAACGGGCTTCTTTGCCTTTGCTATGTATTCTGCCGACAGGGCAGCCGGATCGCCGTCCACATACCTGTACCCCAGCAGATCAGTTCCCATGCAGCCTTTTTCAGCAAACATTGCTTCCTGGTCCAGCATCTCCTGTACAGTTCCCTGCAGAATGCTTGGGTTCTGTGTTACTGTACCTGCAAATGGGCAATACTTTAAATCTGTTGTCTTAATATACTCAAACACGCTGTCATAAAAGATGGTTCCTACCAGATAATCAAATCCACACTCCACTGCCAGCTTGGCGCCGCGCATACACTCGGCCTCGGTGTAGCTTACCACTTCCAGGAATGTGGTCTTTCCGTTGTCCTTCATGCACTGTGTCAGTTCCTTCATCTTATCCGGTTCCATGCCGTGATCCTTAAATCCCCAATACTTAACCGGAAGGTCCTTGCACGCCAGGAATGTTTCCATTGCATCCGGCACCGTTACATCATTGTGTGTTAACATAACTATTAATTCTGACATCTTCATCTTCTCCTTTTCGCTTTTCTATTTGTTGTAGTTATCTTGTTGCAATTATTGCTTTTGCTTAGCACGCACTAATCATAATCCAACCTTTCATTATTTGTCGATTAAGTATATTGCCGCTGGTATTACATTTTTTGCCTTCCTGGTATTTGCTGATTTATCAAGGCTCCTCCACATATACTTCCTTGCTTTTTACATTACATATCTTGCTTTTTACATATATATCAATTGAGTGGGGATTTTTTTTGTGATATGATTCTATATAACAATTATTGCTTTTACCAAAAGAAGGGGGCATGAATCAATGGAGGCTGTTTTTCTATCCAAAACAGATGTTTATAATGGGAACTATTCCATCACCAAACGTGACGCTACCCATGAATTTTCAAAAGAAATGCATTACCACGACTTTTACGAGATGCAGTTTTACCTCTGCGAGTCCGAGGACGGAAAGATAGGGGAAATTACCATGAACGGCAAAACCAGGGAGCTGACTCAGGGATGTATGGTCCTGATCAATATGTTTGATGTGCATCAGATCAACATTACCTGCAAGGTTCCATATACACGCTACTGTATTTCCTTTGATTCCAGTCTGCTGCTTTTTGCATGTTCCAATGCATCCAATCTGTTCAACATCTTTTCACACTGCGCTGACGTAAAATACTCCCAGCCTCTGACCCCGGCACAGATTGCTACCTTTGTGAGCATTTACAATAAGCACGAACATTTAACCGTCAGACACGGGCGGGATATCATGGAGAAATCCCTGATCCTGGAAATTTTTGCCCATATCTACGACATTTTCTATGACGGGCAGGAAATCAGTGCCACGGACTCCAGAAGCCTTGCCGTCATCACGGAGCTGATCAATTACATAGACGCCAACATTGCCGGGGACCTTTCCCTGGAACGGCTTGCAGAGCATGTGAATTTCAGCGCCTTTCACCTGAGCCGTATGTTCAAACGGTATACAGGCACCACCCTGAACAAGTACATCATTACCAAACGGATCGACAAAGCCAAGCTGTCACTGAAAAGCCAGGTTCCCATCACTACGGTCAGTAAGGAAGTTGGCTTTAACAACTACAATCATTTTTACAGGACCTTTAAAAATGTAACAGGCATCAATCCTGCCAAATACAAGGAGATCATGGAAAAGGAGAAATAATATGAAAGACTTTAACCAGAAATACTTTACAGGCGACTCCGCTGCGCATTCCCGCTCAGTGTACAAGGGAAGCGGGTATGACCCCCAGGACCTGAACCGCCCCCACATCGGGATTGCCAACACCTTCAGCGAAAATTCCGCAGGCCACGCCCATCTGAGGGAGCTGGCTGCTGCTGTGAAAAGCGCTATATGGCAGGCAGGCGGCGTTCCCTTTGAGTTCGGACTCCCCTCCACCTGCGCCGAGGTTGCCATTGGCACGGATACCATGTGTATGGACCTGGCCATGCGTGACATTGTGGCATCCGGCATTGAGATTGTGAGCAGTGTCCAGCATTTTGACGGACTGGTTCTTTTATCCGGCTGTGATAACATTGTCCCCGGCACCCTTCTGGCAGCTGCCAGACTGGACATCCCGGCCATCTGCTGTACCGGCGGACCCATGCTCTCCGGCCGTCTGGACGGCAAACAGTTCCTGCAGTGCGATGTCACCGAGTTCTCATATGGACAGATCTCAAAAGGAACCGCAAGCAGGGAAGCCATCCTAAAAGCGGAGTGCAGTGCCTGCCCGTCCATGGGTGCCTGTTCCTCCATGGGAACAGCCAACACCATGCAGATCCTGGCCGAGGCCCTGGGAATGACCCTTCCCGGCGCATCCACCATCCCTGCCGTATTCACAGACAAGATCATCAGCTGTAAGCAGATCGGACGCAGGATCGTGGATATGGTCCACGAGAATCTGGTCCCCTCCCGGATCATCACCAGGGAAGCCATTGAAAATGCAATCTACATGGATCTGGCCATCGGCGGTTCCACCAACGCGGTCCTCCACCTTCTGGCCCTGGCCAATGAGCTGAATATTGAATTGTCCTTACAGGATTTTGAGAGACTGAGCCGCACCACGCCATGTATTGCAAATGTGCGCCCCAGCGGAGTCTACGCAGTGGACGACCTGTTCTATTCCGGCGGTGTGCCTGCCATCTTTAAGCAGCTGGAATCCATTGTCCACAAGGAATGCCTGAATGTCAGCGGCCAGACCCTGGGCGAGATCCTGAGTACTGTCCCATCCGAACCTGATGACGTGATCCGCTCCCTGGACAATCCGATCGTAAAGGACGGCGGGCTTGCGATCCTGTCAGGAAACCTGGCCCTCAACGGCTGTGTTGTGCGCTCCTCCACAGTCAAGGAGAGCATGCATCATTTCCGTGGTACGGCCAAGGTATTTTCCAGCGACAGCGAGGCACATGACGCCATTATCCAGGAAAAGGTACGGCCCGGTGATATTATCGTGGTCCGATACTGCGGCCCCGTGGGCGCGCCCGGAATGGTGGAGATCATGGAAGCCACCGAGGCCATCATCAACCTTGGCCTGGACGAAAGCGTTGCGCTGATCACAGACGGAAGGTTCTCCGGCTTCTGCCACGGTCCCATCATCGGACATGTATCGCCTGAGGCGGCCATTGGCGGAACCATCGCCCTGGTAGAGGATGGGGATCTGATCGATATTGATATCCCGGGGCGCTCCCTGACCCTGCTGGTGTCTGATGAGGAGCTGGAAAAGAGACAAAAAGATCTGGTCTTTCCGGAACCGAACATTAAAAAAGGATTTATGCGCACCTATGCCAAGAACTGTCTGCCTCCGGAAAAGGGAGCAGCCATGCAGATGTGGGATTAAATAAGGGATTGGCAAAAACAGCCCAGGCAATATTCCTAAATGGAATCATTGCCTGGGCTGTTTTTGATACTTCTTATATGGATACCCTCATCGGACAAGGGTATAAATACTAAAAGTCAGGTGCCGGCTCAGATGGCGGCACAGGCAGGGTTGAGCAAGGGCTGATAAGACCCTGGGGTAGCTCGGGCATAGGAATGGATTGAGTGGACCATTCTTTGATGGAGGGTTCCCTGCCTGTGCCGTCCATCTGAACCAGCACCTTTTTATTTTATATTCCCAGTTCTCTTCTGAGGAACTTTGCAACGCCGTCATGGTCGCAGTCTTCCAGTACATCCGTCACTGCCTGCTTCACCACCTCCAGCGCATTGGCCGGCGCATAGCTTCTGTCAGCGATCTCGATCATTGGCATGTCGTTATGGTTATCCCCAAACACCACCAGCTGGCCGCATCCCAGCATGTCCTTCAGTCTTAAAAGGGCATGGCGCTTGCTGGCCTTGTGGCTGAACACCTCAAGACAGTAAAGTCCATTATAGATATTCAGGTAACAGGTATAGTGGATTCCCCGGACCTGGTCAAGGCTTTTGCAGATGGGTTCTAATTCCTGCTCCGTGCCTGTGAGGGCAAAGTAGACCACATCCCCCTGTTCCATCTCTTTTCTGAAATCATCGGTCCGGTACACACGCTCACAGCTCTCCAAGGCCCTTTTGCTGTAATACTGCTCCTGGGCTTTTAAGGAATCATCACCGTAGCAGATGCTGATCTGTTCATCATGGAACAGATACATGAAACAGGATTTTTTATTTTCCTCAAATGCTCCTATTACTTCCCGTGCCGCATCCCTTTCTATCTTCTCTGCGTGAAGGTATTTCTTTGTGTTAAAGTCATAGATAAACACGCCGTTTGTCAGGATAGCCGGGGTCTGAAGGTTCAATTGTTTCAGTCTGTAATCACAACCATAAGGCATTCTTGCGGTGGCAACAGAGAACAGCATTCCGGCCTCAATACACCGGTTGATGATCCCGGCCGTGTAATCCGTCACTTCCTTTTTGCTGTTCAGCAGAGTTCCGTCCAGATCTGATATATATAATGTCTTCATGACCATCCTCCTAATACTTCTTTAATATGTCAAAATAGTCTGTTTTCTCATCTTCCGTAATAGGGCGTATCACCTTACAGGGTACGCCTGCCGCAACCACATTGGCCGGAATGTCCCTGGTTATAACACTGCCGGCGCCTATAATGGTGTTATCGCCTATGGTAATCCCATGATCCATGTGCACGCCGCCTCCCACCCATACATGATTGCCTATTTTTACTGGTTTTGCAAAGCAGGCTCCTGCTGCCCTCTCAGCAGCGTTGTAAGCATGTCTGGCCGTATAGATGGATACACGGGGTCCAAACAGCACATGATCCCCTATTTCAATGGGACCCGGGTCCAACAGAATGCAGTCAAAGTTGGCATAGAAATTCTTTCCCACCGATATATTAAATCCAAATTCACAGCGGAAGCCAGGCTCAAAAAAAGCATGCTCTCCCACGTTCTTTAACAGTTTTTTTAGTATAGGTTCCCGGATTTCCGGCGCCTGCCCATAGCTGGCATTGTATTCATTGGTCAGCTCGACCGCAGTTCTCCTTGCTTCCACCAGTTCCGGGGTTAAGTCATTATACATTTTTCCCTGTAAGATCCGCTGCTTCTGCTCCTCAAACGTCATCTTCCTACTCCTCCTCATGTCAAGTTACCCTCAGTAGACAAGGGAACACACGGTTTTGTACCACAGATTTGCGATTCTGCGGCTTTACTGTCGCTGGGCGTACGCCGACTGATGTTAACGCAGCCAGCCGCCAAAAGACGGCAGTTGGGGCGTGTGTGCCCTTATCCACTGAGGGTATGTTACCTAAAGTATAAATTGGTTCTGTTATTTTTCCTATTACATTTCTTGCTCGAATGATGACATTTACAATAACCTGCCTTTTCTCTTAGGATCGACAACTTTAAGGACGCATTGGCTATTCCTGAGTCATAAAATACTCTTCCGTATATCCAAGACGTTGAATTTCCATCTTCTGGTCATATTTTCTGCCAATACCGGTGATGGCGCAGATCAGGTATACAAGGCCGATTATAATTCCGTAAACCCCTCCCAAAGCCAGGGATGCCGGTGATGTGACAACAGGGCACCACCCATATACAGAGTTGGCAATGATGGAGGTGGCACAGAATGTAAGGGCCGGGCCGCCCCAGGGCATGGTGTAGCTGAATGCTGCCTGGACCGCGTCTGAGAAATTGGCGATCCTGTAGTGGGAAAGGTGGTACTTGTTTGCAATCTTCAGCATAATAGGTCCGGCAACGATCTGCGATGTAATATTATTACATAATCCAAGTGCCGAAACCGCAATACAGCACCAGCAGACAATCTCTGCCCCAACCTTTGTTTTGACAAACCTTCTCTCTATCTTTTCCAGCAAGGCTGCCAGAGCACCGGACACCTGCATGATGTGAGCCAGGGCAAACACCAGGAAAATGAGAACGATCATGCCGTACCAGCCTGAAATGGCATCAGTAATGGCCCCTCCCACGGTTCCGTTCACTGTATCAACGGCAACCAGTAAATTCCAGTCAAACAATCCGGTGGCAAGACCAAGAATGATCGCTACAATCCCGCCATAGGTCAGGGCCTCGATCAGCGTCTTACCCTTCATGGCCAAAAATACAATCAATGCTGCCGGAATCAGCATGATCAGACCTTCCGGGGAAGCCTGTGCTACGATTCCCTGATATGCCTCTTCCGAGATCTCAACAGCTCCGGAGGACAAAAGCCCTCCTCCTGTTACAATAGCCAGAGTGATCAAACCTGCTACAATGGTATAAGGCATACGGTTTTTAACCAGTCCGGGAACATCCACTCCCATGGTTGTAGCCGCAGTAATGGTGGTATCTGAAATAGGCGCCAGGTTATCCCCGAAACCGCCGCCGCTGATAATGGCAGCCGCCATCCAAAACGGGCTTGCCCCCAGGGCAACTCCGGCCGGATACAGGAGTACGGTCATTGCCGCCACGGTTCCACTGCCAGTGCCTGTTGCGGTCGAATACATGCTGGCGAGGATAAAGGTAAATCCCACAAAAAGCCCGCCTGTCAAATGGACATTTAATCCCAGCCAGATCAATCCGTCAACCAGCCCGGATGCCTTGAGAATACCTGCGACAGCAGCAGACCACAGCCAGCAGAAAATGGCTGTTGTCAGCAGGTTTGACGCTGTTCCGCGACAGATCTCATCAAAATATGCCACCGGATCTTTACAAAGCCACATGCCGATGATAATACCCACAATTGCCACGATCCAAAATCCCTCAACGGTTGCAATATTAAAAATCGCCAGGCCAAAGGATCCTAAAATAAATAACAGGAACGGTATTAAACTCATATAAATACCGCCATAAAATGTAAGCTTTTTAGCTTTTAAATCATTGCTCATATTTTTCCTCCATTTTAAATAAAATGATAAGACATTTTTTTGAACATCGGCCGTATGTTCCTTTGCAGAAGTCATCACCTGATTCCAATTAACATCTTGCTTGGTTATGTCTTCAACGTGCTCTTATACTATCACAGGAAAAATGCAATAACAATAGTTAGGGATTCCGACCGCAAAATAAGTAATCAACTAGGCAATATTGGTCAACTATTACTATTTTTTTCTAATTTACGGTAATAAATATAGCATATTGCCCAATATTCTGCATTCTACTTCTTTTTTCAAATTTATGTTTTCATATATTGCCCTCTTTTTGCTTCAGCCTTTACACAGGTCCGCCGCAAGGCTATAATAATTAGAAGCTAAAAATTGCGCCTGTACAAAAGGAGGAGTGAAAATGGCGGATGTATATCTAAAGAGCGCAAATATCTACCGCGGTGATTACAGCTGTATCTTGTATAGCCGAGATTATGAGTTTACTCCCGGGGGGCATTATCACGATTTTTATGAAGTACAATTTTATCTTCAGGATGCCGGCTCCATTCTGATCGGGGACCAGGAATACCCCCTAAGGGGGGGAGATATTGTGTTTCTCAACATCTTCCAGCCACACTATGTTAAACTTAGGAATGACGGGACCTATTATAAAAGATTCTGTATATCCCTGGACAGTAATTTCCTGTTGCAGGCCTGCACTGAGGAGACAAACCTACTGCAGTTATTCCATTCTGAAAACAACAGATATCCTATTTTAGCTGTGGGAACCGTCCGCTTTAATGAGTACGTATCCCTGCTGCTGAAATACGAACAGCTCCCACAGTATTCCGGAAGCGACATTATGCTGCGCTCCATTATCTATGAGATTTTGTCTGACCTGTACCGCGATTTCACCCCCCCCCCCATCAATTTTGGACACAACGGACACCCAGACCGCTGCCGTCATCGCAAAATTGATTACTTATATCAGTGAACATATCAATGAGGATTTAAGCCTTGATTTTCTGTCCGAACATTTTTTTTACAGCAAATATCATCTTTGCCGTGTATTCAGAAAATACACCGGTAAAACACTGAATGTATATATCAATGAAAAACGGATCGATACAGCAAAGCAGTATCTGACAACCGACCTTTCAATAAGGGATGTCTGCCGCTGCTCCGGATACCATAACTACAGTTATTTTTATAAGACATTTTTAAAAATAGTTGGCATTGGTCCGTCCGAATACAGACAGGCCTCGCTGGAAGGGCAAAAAAAATAAAAACAGTAAAAGGCGTTTAAATCCCATTTCTGGTTTTTAACGCCTTTTAAATACCTTCTCCCGGTATAAAGTTCTCAAACGGCTGCCGCCATATTACGTCTATATCCGTCAATCCACGGAAAACCGCTTCAGAACTTCCTCATTCACCTCAACTCCAATACCCGGTCCATCCGGAACCTTTACCATTCCGTTTTCCATTCTGACCCTTCCATATACAAGATCGTTTCGGAAAGGATGCTCTGATTTATCAAATTCGATCATCGGCTCCATGGGATTCAGACAAAGAGGGGTTGGCGGAAGGGACGCAATGTACTGCAGGGAAGCTGCCTGACCGATCCCCGACCCCCACACATGGGGGATCACCATGGTATTATATGCCTGAGCCATGGCTGCCACCTTTTTCATCTCGGTGATGCCGCCGCAAGAACACAGTTCCGGCTGCAGGATATCCAGGACATGGCCTGATATCCAGTGTCTGAATCCAATCTTTCCAAAGACATTCTCACCAGCTGCAATATAGGTGGACGTCAAGGTCTTTAACTCCTTGTATCCTTCCAAATCTTCAGGTGGAAGCGGCTCCTCAAAGAAATTCAGCTTTGCGTCCTCAGTCTCCAGGAGAACCCGCCTTGCAGTTCCTGCATTATATGCGCAGTTGGCATCCACCATCATAAGGACATCATCACCCACAGCCTCCCTAACCGTATGGACAAACTTGATATCATCCTTCACATCAAACCCAATGACCAGTTTAAATGCCTTAAACCCGTCTTCCAAATACATCTTCGCCTCATCAATGGAATCCTGATAGGTAAAATTTTCCTTTCTGTAAAATCCGGTGGCATAAGGCTGGATCTCTGTTCTAAAGGCGCCGCCAATAAGCTTATGCACTGGTTTTTGTACTGCTTTTCCAATAATATCCCACAGTGCAATGTCCACTCCGCTCATTGCATTCACGGCAATGCCTCCCTGGCCCACCTGACGGGTCAGATTATACATTTCCTCCCATAAAACTTCCACATCAAAGGGGTCTCTCCCAATTAACAACGGCTTTAACCAGCTGTCGATCGTGATCCTGGCGGGTTCCGGGGGCTGTGTGCCATGGCACATGGATTCTCCCCAGCCCACAATTCCCTCATCTGTCTCAATTTTCACAATCACAGAGCAGCGCTCCTTGATAATCCCATTTCCATATGCGGTGGGATCTGCCAGTGTTTCACGAAGTGCATATGTAATTACATCCCTTATTTTCATTTCTGTTTTAATGCCTCCAACTCTTAATTTTGTCATTTGACCATTTCCTATGGCTCAAAATGCTGGAATGCCCCGTCTTTTACCTGGATAAAATGTGCTTTGCACTTTACATTATCTCCATTTCCGTCAAAAGCAACCTCACCTGTCACGCCGCTGTAATCCGTATTCGCCCGGAGCCACTCCACCAGATCCCGCCCTGTCAGGTCTTTTGCTTCCTTTGACTTTAAGGCTTCCGCCACCACATAGATGGAGTCATAGCATCCTGCCCCCCACTCACCGGGAGCAAAGCCTGACAATTCCTTGTATGCCTCCACAAACCTCTGGACCTGTTCATTCTCCACCGTGGGGTCAAATCCACATACGGAAACAAATCCTTCTGCTGCCTCACCTGCGATTTCAATAAACTGAGGGTTGGACGCCCCTCCCAATGAGAAGATCTGGCCATCATATCCAAGAGAGCGGGCCTGCTTGGTAAAAAGTGCTGCCGGGGAATATTCCGACATAATGATAACACAGTCCGCTCCCTGATTCTTAAAGTTAGTTACATGGGCCGTGTAATCCTTCTCCGTGGTAGGGTTCACACAGGCTGTGGAAATAAACTCCATCCCATATGTATCTTCCAGATAACCTGCACAGTACTCATAAGAAGATACATCCGTGTCGCTAACCGTATAGATGATGGCCGGTTTCTGGAACTTCATTTCATTTACGATCAGGTCACACAGCTGCGCCACATTTGCATTATCCCTGTAACTGACTCGCAGCAAATTCTCAAACCCGTGCTGTGTCAGATGATCCGCTGTATTGATACCTGCGATAACAGGCAAATCCACTGTTTTATATACAGGGTAAGATGCCTGAGTCCCTCCGGAAGACACCGTGGTCATAACAAAACGGTAACCGGGATCTGCAACAATCTTCTCTGCGCAGATGATCGTCTGATTGGGATTCAGCTGGTCATCATACACATCAAACTCCAGATTTTTCCCAAGGATTCCACCGGCTTCATTGATTTCATTTACAGCCAGCTGGATTCCATTCAGCTGCTGCGCTCCCTGGGAAGCCGCATCTCCTGTCATGGGCCCTACCACAGCAAACCGAATGGTCCCTGCTTCCGTTTCCTGTGAAGCGGCTTCCTGCGAGGCTGATCCCTGTACGGCTGATTCTGCTTTTTTTGTGGTTTCTGACTTTTTATCAGACTGCACTGAAGCAGCCTTCTGACATCCTGTGCTGAGTACCATGGCCATAATGAGACATACCGAAACGCTAACAATCGCTTTTTTCATGATTACCTCCCCTTATTTTGTATCATAATTTTGCATCATAAGATTATTGTATTATTACAGCATAACAACAGCGTTAAACCATACGGCTATTCATTGATCCCATACAGGGCACATGCCGGCTTATCCCTGTAATTATTCTGGATTATTTGTTGAATATTACCGTTTCGTCTGATACAATCATTATATCACGAGAAAGGAGAGGCATCACTCGGTGATATCCGCAATTAATTGTACTATATCAGCGAAACATGCCAGTCACTTATGGACTATTATGATACCATCACCCGTGCCCCGCAGATAGGGGTAAACGAACAGCTGGAGGAGATCAGCCTTTCCAGTTCCGACCTCTCTCCTTACAGCATCTTCCTGGATGAATTTAAACAGCATTCACTAACTACCTTTCAAAACCATTGGCACCGCTCACTGCAATTCAGTCTTGTGATTCTGGGGCAGGTCAAATATTCCATGGGCTGCGATGAGTATATACTGAATCCCGGAGAGGGGATCTTTATCAACTCCAATGCACTCCACTGTGTCAACTCACTGGCCCAAGAAGACAGCTGCGCCATCACCCTGCATATGGACCCGTCTCTGATCAGCAGCCAGAGCGATATCCTTCTCTACACCAAATATGTTGCCCCGATCATCAATAATACCCTTTTTAAATGCATCGTGTTGCAGGAGGACTTTGCGTGGAAGTCCCAGGTTCTGGAGTCCCTGCGCCGTATTTTTGATGCGGAAATGCATCGGTGCACAGGGTATGAACTGTTCATCAAATCCCAGTCCTGCTCCATATGGCATCAGATCGTTGCCAATTCTCCCTCTATTCTGGATCAGGTTCAGACAGAAGACTCAATTGACAGCCAGAGAATACGGCTCATGTTGGATTTTATCCATCATTCATACCAACAGAAGATAACCCTGTCTCAACTGTCCCATGTATGCAATATAAGCAAAAGCGAATGCGGGCGGTGTTTTCAGCGCACGCTTAACATACCTCCCTTTGATTATATACTCCACTACCGCATAGAGGTTGCCGCCAGGCTGCTCAGAGATTCACAGACCACCATTTCCGAGATTTCTTATGGGGTGGGGTTCTCTGAGATCAGCTATTTTTATAAGCAGTTCAAACGCATAACCGGCTATACGCCAAAAGAATACCGACTGTTATGCCGGACATAACCAAAACTTAATTCAGCTTTTCATCTAACGGTAAATACAAAATCTCACCAGCTGGTCCATATCCCCGGGATCCGAGGTCAGGATTTCCATCTCCTTAATCTCTCCTCCTGAGAAAAATGTGGCCAGAGACACACATTTGGTCAGCTGTGACTTCAGATTCAGCCTGTCCCCCTCCTCGGTGAGCAGTTCAACCCTGCCCTTACACTTGTCAACCGTCCTAAAAAATCCTTCAATGTCGTCAATCTTATAGAATTTCATGTTTCCCTTCCTCCTCAGACAAAATTTGTTTTTCGTACGCTTAAGCTCCGCCCAGATATGCTTCCTGGATGGCCTTGCTTGCCAGAAGGTTCTCCGCCGTATCGGAAGCAACCACATTACCGATCTCCAGCACATAACCGTAATCCGCAATTCTCAATGCCTGTTTTGCATTCTGCTCAACCAGCAATATGGATGTGCCCTGGGCATTTACACCTTTAATGATATTAAACACTTCCTGGACAACGATCGGCGCCAATCCCATGGACGGCTCATCCAGCAAAAGCAGCTTGGGCCTTGCCATCAGTGCCCGGCAGATAACAAGCATCTGCTGTTCTCCGCCGGAAAGGGAACCGGCCGGCTGGTTGCGTCTCTCCCTCAGTCTGGGGAAGGTGTTAAAATGATTTTCAATATCAGCCTCCACCCCGTTGTCCTTTCTTGTAAATGCTCCCATTTTCAAATTTTCATAAACCGTTTGATTCTGGAATACTTTTCTTCCCTCCGGGCACTGGGAGATACCCAGGGTCACGATCTTGTCAGCTTCCATTCCTCCAATCTCCCTGCCGTCCAGCGTAATACTTCCTGCCGCAGGTTTTAGGAGTCCTGAAATTGTCTTTAGCAGAGTACTTTTTCCCGCTCCGTTTGAACCGATCAGGGTTGTCAGCTTTCCGTCTTCCGCTGTAAAGGATATTCCTCTCAGCGCTGAAATCTCACCGTATTTTACAACTAAATCTTTTACCTCCAGAGCCATATGCTATTCCTCCTCACTATTTCCCAGATAGGCTTCGATTACCTGAGGATCATTCTGCACGGCCACAGGCTCGCCCAATGTCAGCAGCTGGCCAAAATTCAGGACGGCAATCCTGTGACAGAGACTCATCATGAATTTCATATTATGTTCAATTACCAGCACGGCCGGACCCTGTTTTCGTATCTCCTGGATCAGCATCATCAGTTCCATGGTTTCCTGCTGGTTCATACCTGCTGTAGGCTCATCCAGCAAAAGGAGTTTAGGTTCACTGGCCAGCGCCCTTGCGATCTCTACAAGACGCTGTGTACCGTATGGAAGGTTTCCGGCTGTCTCATCTGCGAATCTTTCAATCTTTAAAAACCGCAGTATTTCCATGGCCTTTTCAGACGCCTGTTTTTCAGCCTCTTTCTGTTTTTTGTTGTTCATGCAAATGGAAAAGAGATCTGTATGGACGTTTTTGTGCATCCCCACGGCTACATTTTCAAGGACCGTCATTTTTGAAAATACCCGGATATTCTGAAATGTCCTTGCAAGTCCCTCCAAAGCATAGTCGGTTGTCTTTTTTCCGGTCATGTCTTTTCCGTTAAAATACACCTTGCCTGAACTTGGCATGGAAAAGCCTGAAACCGCATTAAAAAGTGTTGTTTTTCCAGCGCCATTAGGCCCGATCAATCCAAAGATCTCATCCTCATAGATTTCCAGGGAAACATCGGAAAGCGCTTTTAGTCCGGAGAAATTTTTGGAAACATTTTCAATCTTTAATATTTCTTTCATTCTTTCTTTTCCCCTTTCCTGAGTTTTACATATGCCATGATCTGATCCCTGATTCCGTTCACACCAAACAATCCATTGGGTGCAAACAGCATGAGGATAACCATCAAAGCGCCCATGAACAGGAGACGGAAATTGTAGAAGGATCTGGAGATTTCGGGCAGTACAGTGAGGATCACGGTTCCCACAATGGATCCGGGAAGGCTGCCCAGGCCGCCTAAGATGGGCATCTGGAGCATGATCAGGGACTCATCTATGGTATAATTGGTGGGCGATGCAAACATTGTATAATGGACAAGTGCGGCGCCTGCGATCCCTGTAAAAAAGGATGCCACTGCAAAGTTGATCATTTTATATTTCGCAACGTCAATCCCTGCATAAGCGGCAGCAATGGGGTCATCCCGCAATGCCATAAACGCTCTTCCCATTTTGGACCGCGTGATCCTGCGGATCACAATGTAACAAAGAATCAGCAGAACAAAATTAAAATAAAACATGGACTGATGGGTTGCAAATGTATATCCAAATAATTTAGGCCGTTCCGCCACAAAACCAAAGGCTCCGCCTGTCACCTTGATCCAGTTTTGAAGAATCAGCCGAACGATCTCACTGAATCCAATGGTGATTAATGTCAGATAGTCAAAGGAGGAGTACCTGCACAACATTCCCAACAGCAGCCCTAATAAACAGGCAAACAGTCCGCCGCCAATAAAGCTGATAATAAAGGGAACTCCCAGCCTGCTCATCATAATAGCTGAAAAATATCCGCCGATCCCGGCAAACGCCGATCTTCCAAAATCCAACTGCCCTGAAAAGCCAACGATCAGGTTGATGGAAAGGGCAATGATGGAATAGATCATAACATTGTTGATCACTTTTAACGCATATGTATTTTTAACAAATAACGGGATTGTACAAACTACAATCAGGAATACCAATAAAACAGAATTTTTCCGTTTCAGTATGCTGTCCATTTTCATATCTTCTCCTCCTTATATTTTTTCTGCAATCTGTGCAGGGAACATACCCTGTGGACGGATTAAGATAAAAATGATAAATATCAGCCATACAAAGGCATCCTTGTACGCAGATGACACGTAGGCCCCGATAAAGGTTTCCGCCAGCCCCAGCGCAAACGCTCCAACGATCGCACCCTTCAGGCTTCCGATACCGCCCCAGATGCTTGCCATCCAGGCTTTCATGGTACCATAGGCAAAACCAATCCCCATATAGATCATCTGGTAGTAGGAACAGAACAGAAGTCCTCCGATCACACCAAGGACCGCACCCAGGCCGTATACGATGGAAATCACCCGGTTGGCCGGTATTCCCATCAGTGAAGCTGCCGGAATACTCTGTGAAATACCGATGATCGCCTGACCCCATTTGGTCTTTTTTAGCAAAAGTGAAATAACCATCATCAATACCAGGGAGATCATCAAAATATAGATCTGCAGTTTTCCTATGACGATTCCGCCAATACTGATACTGGACATATCAAAGATCCCCAGATTAAAATTGTAAGTCTCAGTCCCCCAGATCAGCTGTATCAGATTCCTCATGATATAGGCAATACCAACAGCGGAAATGGTGGGCGCCACACGCCCGGAATCCCGCAGCGGCCTGTATGCAAACCGCTCCACAATAACATTCAGGATAAACCCTGCTAAACATCCCAGTAAAATTGCCAGAATTGGATTACACCCCGTTCCAATCATGGAAAATACCACAAAGCATCCAACTGCATACACATCTCCATGGGCAAAATTCAGTTTTTCCAAAATACCGTAAACCATATTGTAACCAATGGAAAGCAGCGCATAGACGCTTCCAATACTCAATGCATTAACTAAATGCTGAAGAAACATGATTACCTTTCTCCTTTCAAGATATATTAAATTTTAGTAACTGTTCAGGACATACGATGTGAAAATGGATGCAAAAACGGACTTATGAGCAAGCTTAACGCCCGCTTTTGCACCCATTTACCCGCCGTCCTGAACTGTTTCGTGTTTTATATGGTCTAAAATGCCGAACCCTTCTGATCTCCCCTTTCCGGCAACCATTCTCATGATCAGATTCATCTGATTTCCCAATGGATTGCTGCATTTTAGCCAAATTGCTTTCTGATCTTTCATTATCACGCATTATTTTATCAGATAATTACACCAAAGTACATTACATTAACTGACTATTTTGTTGCAATACTTGCTATTTATCCGATTATTTCATCTGATAAATGTTATATACGTGCAGAAAGCGCCGATCCCGAATCCGGAATTGACGCTTTCTGTATTGATATCCCTATCCTAACTTCACCCTTTTTAATAAAATTATCTTTACTGGATAAACAGCTGTGTCCAATAATCTACCCCTGCCCCATTCTTATAATGCCCCACTCCAATGGAGGTATAATTTGCATTCAGGATATTGGCCCTGTGGCCGGAACTGTTCATCCATCCTTCCATTACCTGCTGAGGTGTGGTCTGACCATAAGCAATGTTCTCCCCTGCTCCCCTGAAGCTCACCCCTGCTTCGGTCAGCGCCGTGTTAAAACTGCTTCCGTCAGGCCTGGTGTGGGAAAAGGATTTTTCGATCTCCCTGGCCCTGGTCTGGGCAGCGTTTACAGCTTTACTGTTCACGCTCAGCGGTGACAGGCCGGCTTTGGCTCTTTCCTCATTCACCAGCTTTACCACCTGGTTTGCAAATGCATCCTGGCTTCCATCAGTCTCCGGCTGATCCGGTGTGGTGTCACCCGGCTGGTCCGGCAGCATATTTCCCGGCTGGTCCGGAATTGGGAACTCGGGAAGGGGAAGGCTGTTATCCGGTACATTGGATCCCGGTATATTCACTCCAGGAAACTGGATTCCCGGAAGATTGATGCCTGGCAGGATCTGGTCGCAGTTAGCTCCGTTCATAGTACCGCCGATCACAACCACCTTTCCTCCTGGAATGTTGTATGTACCGGTTGCAGCATACGCGGTTGCAGGGATCGCTCCCGCTGCTGCCAAGGTAGTTGCTGCTGTCAGTAGGCAAATTGATAATTTTTTCATGGTATGTTCCTCCTATTGTTACATAAATATTACATTTTTGTTACAAAAGGATAATACCACATAATTAATGGAAATACGTTAGGAGATAGATGGTAATTCTGGAAACCATTACTCTATCTGATCCATTTTTAAGGTGTAAGGAATATCAATCAAAAAGCGATATCTATCATGCAATCGTTTCAATGATGGTTTCTGCCGTGGTTTCCGCTAAGGTCTCTTCCACATTTTCTTCCATATTCTTTTTCACATATCCAACAGCATCTTCCGCCTTTTCATCCAATTTCCTGCCAACTCCGGTAACAGCTGAAAAAAGGAAGACCAGGGCAATTACAAACGCATGGACCGTAAAGGGAATCATAGCCAGCGGATTGGTAATGGACGGGCACCAGGAATAGGTGGCCGCTGCCGCTGCTGCGGTTGCACACATCAGGATGCTCTGTCCGCCCCATGGCATGGTATACCCAAACATGGCCTGCACTGAGTCTGAGAAATTTGCCGCCCGGTACAAAGAGATGTGGTACTCTTCAGCAATCCCTTTCATAATAGGACCGGCTACGATCTGGGATGTCACATTGTTGCAAAGGCCGAATGCGGACAGCGCGATCACAAACCAGTTTGTGACCTCAGCCTGTCTGGGCGTCTTGATGAATCTCTTGATCTTGCCCAGAAGGGATCCTACTGCACCGCTGGATATCATGGGCTGAATAACTGCCGCACTTAAGATGATAAATACGATCAGGCCAATAAAGCCTGAAATACCTTCTATCAATGCTCCGCCGATCCCGGAATCCGTTACATGTATGATAGCGCTCCATGTCAGAAGTCCGGAGGGAATCCCCATTATAACGGCAAGCACGCCCCCCATTGACATACACAGGATCAGGTTGATACCCCGGAATGCCAGGACGATCACCAGGATCGCGGGGACGAGCATGATCAGCCCTTTAGGGTCCGCCTGGCCGGTGATAAGGGCATACTGTTCTGCGGATATGGAAACACCGCTGTCCAGGATAAAACCAAGAGCCGTAATCAGGCAAAAGGATATCCCCCCTGCCACCAAAGTATATGGCAGACGTGTTTTTACAACTCCGGGAATATCCACTCCCATAGTGGCAGCAGCCACAATGGTGGAGTCGGATACCGGGGCAAGATTGTCCCCAAAGGCACCTCCGCTGACAATGGCTCCGGCCATCACAAGGGGATTGACCCCCAGTGCCACACCTGCCGGATATAAAAGCGCACCAATTGTCACAATAGCTGAACTGCCGGAACCATTGGATGTGGAATAAATCGCTGCCACAAGAAAGGTAATACCCGCAAAAAATCCTTTGCCTATGTTAAAGGTCAGCCCCATCCAGACCAGACCGTTTCCCAACCCGGAAGCTTTCAGGATACTTGCAAACATACCGGCAAAGATCCAGCAGAAAATAGGTGTGATATACAGCGGAGATGCTGCACCGTGGATGATGGCGTCAAAATACTTTGCCGAGTCAGATGCCAGCACCATCCCCAGCATAATGCATACACAGGCTACCACCCAGAATGCTTCCATAGCAGCCAGCCCCATTGCGGAACATCCCAGCAGTCCCGCAACCATGAGCAGAAACGGGATAAGACTTGTGTACTTCCCACCTCTAAAAGAAAGAACTTCGTTATTCATTTTTTTCCTCCTCAATACTTAGTGTACTCTCGGGATCCACTGGTACTCAGATCTGCGAGATGATTTTTTGTCAGTTGTACGCAACCGGCGGAAAATCAGCCGCAAAGATGGGGCCGGGGAGATTCCTAAAATGTACCTTACATTTTTTGGTAATCTCAATCCTTTTATCATATGGCCATTAGACGCCCTATGCATAACAGCCATCTTTAGGACTATTATAAAAGGATTAATTGGGAAAATCTTGGTTTATCTTCCCGGATTACTGTACTATTTCGTCAGTATTGCATTAAATATTGATTATTTCATCGGGTTATTGTACTATTTTGTCATCCTAACAGGAAGGTGGGGGCATTGAGAAATACACCATGGAAGTATTCAGATGAAAAAAAATAGATCTGCCAAAATGGCAGACCCAAAGTACAGACAGGTTTAAGTTTTATTTTTGGAAACCTGAGAGGTAAGCGCCTTCTTCCCCTCTCTTTTCCCAGTCTTCGGCTCGGGCAGCGCTTCGCACGTCACTATCACAAGTTCTGTGAGAAACCCGGCGTCATCCAGGTCCTCCACCAGGTACATTCCCGGCCGGCCTCCATGGGGAGCCGTTGGTTTTGCATCCGGCAGCATCCTGTGTCCCGCCTCCGTTATCTTAACGTAGAACTGGTTTTCTTCCACTGTGCCGAAGAATTTACCTCCGCACCACAGCCCGTACTCGCCGAATAATTTCTTATATGTGATCACGCCGGCGCCGGCCAGCTGTGATGCAACATACTGGACATAGTCCAAACTTGAAGCCATCCGTCTTACCTCCTCTCAATCCAGTGCCCCATTCATCACAGATACAGCCGCAGCAGGTAACGGTCTTCTCCATACAGCACCCCGTTTCTTTTTTTCATTGTACCATTGCAAACAGGACAACTGTATGTCATGTTTGCTCATACTGCTTACAAAGTACATTTGCAATCTGTAACAAGTCCTCCCTGAATTCTGCCGGTTCCAAAAGCTCGATCTGGCTTCCCAGGCTGAGTATCCATGACAGCAGATTCTCCTTGTCCGAATATCCGGCCTGAAAAAGCAGCCTGCCGTCCTCCATCTCTGTCAGACTCTCTACTCCAAATTCCTCCACCACCCGCCACTTGATCCGGGGCTGGCAGATGGCTTTTACCTGGAACCGGATGGGGAAGGGACCATTGGGTTCATTTTCATATGCAGGCATATCACGCTTTTTAAAATGCTCCCCTTTCAGTTCCAGATCCACCATCCGGTTCAGCTTAAACATTCTGTAATCCTGTCTGAGACAGCAATATCCCCACACATACCAGGACGCCCACTGGAATACCAGGGTGTAGGGTTCAATGGTCCGTCCTGTTTCCCCGGACGGAGAATAGTATGAAAAATGGATCAGGCAGCTGTCCTCAATGGCATCCTGGATCAGCTTGATCTTTGGGGTCAGGGATTCCTTGTACCAGGAGGACAGGTTGATCACAATATGGCTGTCCACATTGATCAGGTCCTGGTTTCCAACCGCCAGCTTGTCCATAAGCTGCTTGTACCGGCTTGTACCGGACACGCTGTCCAGGCTGCGAAGCCCGGCCAGGATAGACTGCATTTCCCGTGAAGTGAGAAGTGTCTTATCCATGCGGAAGCCTTCCATAATGGAAATGCCTCCTCCTGCTCCTCTTGCCGTGACAATAGGGATACCGGCCATACAGATATCCTCAATGTCGCGGCTGATGGTCCGCCGTGAAACCTCAAACTTGTCCGCAAGGTAGGGCGCAGTGACTTTTTCTCTTTGGAGAAGAATGGAAAGTATGCCAATAAGGCGGTCTATTTTCATGTGTGTTAACCTCGTCTGCAAATGGAATATCATCTATCATATACCATAACACACAATGGCCTGTTTGAGAATTGCTTTCTAATGGAAGAAATATCCCCCCTTGCTTGCAGTTGCCGCTGTTTTATTGTATAAATAAGCTAACCGGACAGACCAGCATTACTGCCATGCCGGGGCATATCATGCAATCAATCGCAAAGGAGATACAGCATTGGATTTCCGATTATTAGAATATATCGTTAAGATAGCAGAAGAAAATAATATAACCAAAGCATCTGAAAAACTCTTCATTTCCCAGTCAGCCCTTAACCAGCAGCTCCTGAAACTGGAGCAGGAGCTGGGAACCAGGCTGTTTCACCGTTCCAGGACAAACTGGCACCTTACGGAAGCAGGAAAGATTTATGTGGAAGGTGCCAGGGATGCGTTAAAGATCAAGCACGACACCTATACGCGGATCCAGGATATCTGCGATTCCAAAACAGGCACGCTTACCATCGGACTGACCCATGGCAGGGGGATCTATATGTTTGCTTCCCTCTACCCGGAACTTCATTCACGCTATCCCGGCCTGGACCTCAGACCGGTTGAAATGAATGTGTACAAGCAGCAGGAAGCCATTGTCCAGGGCTCCATTGACATGGGCTTCCTCGCCCTTTCCAGGGAGCAGCGGACCAGTGATTGTTATGAAAACCTGATTTCCGAGGAAATGGTGCTGGCCCTTCCTGCATCCCATCCAGCCGCCGGATCTGCCAATCCTCCCGGCCGGCCTCTGGCAGTGATCAACCTGGACCTGATAAAGGACACTCCTTTTGTACTTTTATTTAAGGAATCCTCCCTGCATGAAATTGTGGATAACGCATTTAAGGAGGCGGGCTTTGAGCCCAGCCTCCTATTTGAGACATCCAACACGGTCAGTATCTTAATGATGGTCCAGTCCACCTATTGCTGCGGTGTGGTGCCCTATTTTTATTCCCGGAAATATCCGGAAGGCGTGGTATATTTTGCCCTTCCCGGTCACCCCTGCTGGGACCTGGCCATCTCCTACCGCAAAGACATATACCTGAGCAGCGCTGCCCGGGACTTTATTGAACTTGCCAAGGAATATTGGGAAAACCAAAAGGGCTAGATCCTGTATTTCTCTATGATCTCTTCCCTCAGTTCGATGCCCAAACCCGGAGCATCACTTAAAGTGATCACTCCGCTGCTGTCGGGACGCAGGGGTTCCTTTAAAAGCCCATCCCTGAATATATTATCACTCAGGTCATATTCCATGGTTGCCCCATTGGGAATCGCGCAAGTGAAATGCGCGCTGGCGGCCAGAAGGATACCGGAAGACCAGACATGGGTTGTGCATTCCATGAAATTGGCCTCTGCAATGGCTGCAATTTTTCTGGCTTGTGTGATGCCGCCGCACCAGCTCAAGTCAGGCTGTACCATATCCATTGCCCCCATCCGTATCATCCTCATATAATTAGTGGCCAGGCATTCTGTCTCATAGCCGGTTATCCTGGTCACCAGGTCAGCAGCCAGCCGGGCGCTTCCCTCATAATCATCCGTGCGGACGGGTTCTTCCAGAAAATGGATGCCCAGCTTATCGTATTCCTTTCCCGCAGCCAGCGCATCCGGGTAACTCCAGGCCGCATTGGCATCCAGCATAAGCTGGCAGTCATTTCCCAGGGCCTTTTTCACAGCAGCCACCCGCTCAATGTCCTCCTCCATGGTCACCATTCTGCACTTGTCCGGCCGGTTAAATACTCCCAGGGAAAACGGGGTATCTGTGCGGGCAACCTTGATCTTAACGCCCCTCATCCCCATGTCAGCGTAATGCTCTGCTTCCTGCACCAGCTCCCTGATCCCCTTGTTCTCCATATAAAAACCGCCGCTGCCATACACGGGAGCAGATCTCTTAAATCCTCCCAGCAGCCGGTAGAGAGGGGTCAATGCAGATTTTCCAAGCAGGTCCCACAGTGCAATATCCACTCCTGACAGGGCGGAGATCAGGATTCCTGACCTTCCGTGCTGAAAATGCGCAAAGAAACACTTGTGCCAGATACGCTCCACATCCCTTGGGTCTTCCCCTATGAGCATGGGGGCGATCTCCTGTTCCAGCACTGTCAATGTGGACTGCACCGGCCCTCCGTAGGCAGCCGCCTCCCCCAGCCCTACCAGGCCATTGTCCGTATAGATCCGAACCAGAAGCAGCTGCCTCTGGCTGCATTTTCCCACACCGCTGTAGATTGGTTCCTCCAAGGGATATACCATGGGAATGCATTCCACTTTCTCTATCTTCATGGTTTTACCTCTTTTACTGTCATTTTATTTTTTAAGATGCCAATTCCCTGTATTTCCACTTCAACCGTCTCCCCCACTTTAAGTGGGCCCATTCCCACCGGTGAACCGGTAGCAATCATATCGCCCGGATACAGTGTCATATACGTTGAGATAAAGGAAATGAGATATGGGATGGGGAAATACAGGTCTGACGTGCTCATATGCTGCCTCACCTGCCCCTGGACCCGTGTCTCAAGGATCAAATCGCCTCCATCGATCCCGTCCGCGATGACAGGACCCAGAGGGGCAAATGTATCCGCCCCCTTTCCCCTGGTCCACTGCCCGTCCTCTTCCAGCATGGTCCTGTCTGTCACATCATTGATGCAGGTGTATCCAAACACATGGTCCAATGCTTTTTCCTCCGGAACTTTGCTGCACCGTTTCCCCATCACCACTGCCAGTTCCCCTTCAAAGTGGATCGTATGGGCAGGATCCGGACAGATGATCCTATCATCCGGCCCAATGACCGAGGAACCAGGCTTTATAAAAAGTCTGGGGCAGGAGGGCGGATCCATATGTTTGCTGCTCAGGTGGGATTTGTAATTTGCGCCCACCCCCACGATCTTCCCCGGCTCACAGGGCGGCAGCAGTTTTGCCTCCCGCAATCCGTACTTTCTTCCAATCAGCCGGTACTGTGAAAAGATATCCCCCTCCAGTTCTTCTATCTCCTGTCCGGATAAAATACCCCTTCCAACATGTCCGTCCGGACTGCAAAATCTTACATACTTCATATTTCCCTCCCCTTAAGACCGCCTACTGGGTCATAACGCCTGGAAGCAATGTGGAAATGCCCGGGAATATCATACACAGCAGGATCACAAGCACCAAAGCGCTGCAGAATACAAGGGAGTGCTTCCCTATGGACATCACTGACCTTCCGCTGTAACCGCAGGCCACAAACAGGTTCGTCCCAAAGGGTGGTGTGGCCTGGCCAATCGCCATGGTGAACACAAAGATCAGGCCGAACTGGATGGGATCAATGCCAAAGGCCACTGCCACCGGCGCCAGCATGGGGGCCAGGATCAGGATAGAAGCCGCCACATCCATAAACATCCCCAGGAACAGGAGCAGGATGATCACTCCGATCATAAACATGTAGCGGTTGCTCACATTGGCAATCAGAAACCGGCTCAGTGTCGCGGGTATCTGGTAAATGGTGAGCAGGTAGCTGAAGGAGGTGGCCGCCATGCACAGAATCATCACATTGGCTGTTGTCCGGCAGCTTTCTTTGATCACGCGCCTGAATAAAGCAAGATCCATATCCCGGTAGATCACAGTGGCACAGATGAGCCCATAGGCTGCCGCCGCCACACCTGATTCCGTGGGGGTGAAGATCCCCGTGTAGATTCCTCCCAGAATAATAATGGGCATCAGCAGGGCCCAGATGGAATCCTTCAGGGTCTTAATCACCACTTTTGCCTCAAATCCCTCATTTCTTGGATAGGATTTCCTTTTTGCGAACACGTAGCACATGATGCAGATGAAAAACGCCCCCATCAGACCCGGGATCACGCCTGCCATGAGCAGCTTCCCCGGCGAGACGCTGGCCACGTTCCCGTACAGGATGAACAGCACACTGGGCGGTATGATGACTCCCAGAACTCCTGCCGCTGCCGGGAGGGCTGCTGCATAATCCTCCGGGTATCCCAGGCGCTTCAGTTCCGGATACATGATCCCTCCTATGGCTGCCGTGGTGGCCACCGCCGACCCGGATATGGCTGCAAAAAATGTACACGCGATCACACATACCAGGGAAGCTCCTCCGCTGATGTGCCCCACCAGACTGTTGGCAAAATCCACCAGGCGCTTGGACAGCCCTCCATACTGCATGATGGCACCTGCCAGCACAAAGAAAAAGATTGCCAGCAGGGAGTACTGCAGCCCCCCTGCAAACATCCTCTGCACCAGGATGGGCAGGGCATCCAAAGTTCCTCCCGCCGCCACGGAGCAGACACAGGCCAAAACCAGCGACCACACCAGGGGCACTCCCAATACCGCGAAGATGATCACGGATACGATAAGAACAATTGCTGCTGTAGACATTTCCCTTCCTCTCCTCTATTTTCCTGTGCCCGCTTCGTCCGTCTCCCTGCCTGACAAAAACCGGATATCATGGATGATATGCACTGCCTTCATCCAGACCAGGAGCGTGAAGCTCAGCGGCATACAGAAATACAGGTATGCCGTGATGATCTTTAAGGACGCGGTCTTTTGCGGGAATGCCAGGGAGTTTCTGATCATCAGGACACTTCCGTACAGGAAGGCCGCACAGGCGGCCAGGCCCAGCAGTTCACGGACCATCAGGACCGTCCTTCTCCCTTTCGGATCTTTTAACCGCAGGACCTCGATCCCCAGTTCATTCCTCTCCCTACAGGCTGCATACAGCGCCAGGAAGATGATCCACACATACATATAGGTGCTCAGTTCCTCCGACCAGGTGATACTGGAATGGAACACATACCGCCCCAGAACCTGGGCCAGGTTCACTGCCAGCATGACCACGCTGGCAGCTCCCAGGAACACATCCAGTACCCTCTGGATTTGTAAATTGATCTTGTCTATGGTTTTCACCGATCCACAGCTCCTTCCGTTACATCCTTACACATTCGCCCATGTCCCCTCTATCATACATATTACATATATCATACATGCTACACCTGTCCTATTTGATCTTATCCAGCCATACGGAAAACTGGGGATACTGTTCGTACACCACCTCCATCTTGTCCGCAAACGGCTGTAGCTGCGGATAGGTCACCTCACATCCCTTTTCCTCCAGCTCCTTGGCCGCCTTCTCATTCTGCTCACGCACCAGCTTTTTCTGGTTCGCTGTGGCTTCCTTCATGCATTCCATAAAGAGTTCCTGGTCCTCAGGGGACATGGATGCCCAGGCCTTGGGGGACACGATGACCCCCAGAGGGCTGTACACATGGTTGGTCACTGCAATATAATGGCATACCTCAAAGGTGGAATTGGCGATCAGGGAGTGAAGGGGATTGTCCTGGCCGTCAATGGTCCCGTTCTGGTTGGCCACATAGGCATCGGACAGGGACATGGGCACCGGGTCCGCCCCAAGTGCGGTCCAGAGAGCCTGGTGCACCTCATTGCTCATAACCCTCAGCCTGAGCCCTTTTACATCCTCCACTGAGTTGATAGGCCGGGCATTGTTGGCAAGGCATCTGAAGCCGATCTCCCACCATGCCACCAGCTTCATGTTGGCATTGTCGGCCAGGGCCGCCAGTTCTGCACCAACCTCACCGTCCAGGACAGCATCCACCTCTTCAGCCGTGGTGAACAGATAGGGCATGTCGAACACACCGTAATCCGGCACGTAGTTTGCAACAATGGAGCTGGCAGGACAGGCCATCTCCAGAGTACCCATCTGGACGGATTCACACAACTGGGACGCATCCCCCAGCTGGGAGTCCGGATAGATCTGGATGGACCATTTCCCAGGCGCTTTCTCATCCAGCAAGGTGCAGAAATACTCCATGGCCTCATAATTGGGGTTGGATGTGGAATCCACTGTTCCCCATTTCCAGTTATATGTAGTTTCCGATGCCGCAGGAGCCGCCTCCTTTCCGGCTGGTGCGCTGTCTTTGGACTTGTCCTCCTGGCTGTCCTTTGCCTGGCTGTCCTGGGCCGCTGCCGCTGTTGTCCGGGGCGCTGCCTCCTTGGAACCGCAGGCAGTCATTCCCACCGCCAGTGTCATCCCCATTGCAAGTGCTAATAAACGTTTGCTTTTTCTCATAGTCTTAACCCTCCTGGTTTTTATTTTTTACTTTTGTGGTTTATTGACCGGCCATGCAGGTGTCCTGCCTGTCAGTACCTCATCTACTCCCATGGCTGCATACAGTGACATTCTGTCCTTGCTCTCCTCGGAAAGCCCTGAGTTATGCTGAGACAGTATTACCTGTTCCATGGACAGCAGAGGACTGTCCTTCAGCGGCTCCTGGCTGTAAACATCCAGCGCCGCTCCACTTAGATGTCCTTCTTTTAATATACGCACCAGATCCTCCTCCACATAGACATCGCCTCTGGCACAATTGATAAAATAAGCTCCCTTTTTCATCATAGAGAACAACTGGTAATCAAACATTCCCCTTGTCTCAGGTGTGGATGGGATATGAAGGGACACAAAATCCGCTTCATACAAAATCTCATCCAAACAGCCGGTAAAACGGATTCCTGATAAGGGATGGGCATTTGAATGGATATCATATGCAATAACGTCCATGCCCAGGGCACTTATAACCTTATCCGCCACCAGCTGGCCAATACGTCCAAATCCCACAAGACCAAGGGTCTTACCCTTAATCTCATATCGCTCCATGGATAAACGGTATGTCCAGTCCTTGGCCCGGGTTTTCCGGTCCGCCTGCACCAGGCCGCAGCTCAGCGCCAGTATCAGCCCCACCGTATACTCCGCCACAGCATTGATATTGGCAGTGGGGCCGTTAACCACCTGGATTCCCAGCAATTCAGCTTCCTTCACTGCAATATTGTCCACCCCTGTTCCGTGGCGTCCAATGACCTTCAGCCTTTTTCCGGCTTCCAGCACCTCTTTTGGATATCTGGCATTCCTCACGATCAGCCCATCCGCATCCTCGATCTCGCGCTTTAAGCTTTCCACATCCGTGGGGACCCCTACCCTGAGTTCATACCCCCGGTCGGTAAGATATTGTTTTCCTGATTGGGCAATATCCTCCGGTATCAGTATTTTATACATATCCGTCCTCCTTGATAAAACGCTCCTCCAATGATGATACAGGCAGACAGTCCCCCAGATAAGGCACATACCGCTTAAATCCCTCTGCATACTGGATACTGCGCCTGCCCCTTGACCAGTCATTTGCCTGTACCCCCCGGTTCTTTGCACACCGGGTGTAGTATTCCACCAGCTGGGGCTGGGCTGCAAACAGCTTGACCGCCTGTATCTTTTTCTCAAAGACATCTCCAATGTCCAGGTATGTGTCTATCTCAAAATGATTAAATTCCGAATGGGGCATGGTGGTCTCAAAGAAAAAGATATCCGGAATAAAGTGGGGATCCGTATCCGGTATAGCTCCTCTCATCCCGCATGCACTGACAGCCCTGACAACCGCCTTGCCTGTGATTTCATGGTCCATGTTAAAGGGATCGTCAATCCAGTGGGTCAATATCACATCCGGGCGCAGATCCATGATTCGGCAGATCAGATCCTGTACTCTGGAAGTTCCCATATCCAGAGGATAATCCCCATAGTCAAAAAACTCGATCCTTTTTACTCCCATGAACGCTGCCGCTGCCTGGGCTTCCGTCTTGCGGCAATGCTTCACCTCCTCCACATTGGTCCCCCAATGATCCTTCCAGTAAGCCCCTGATTCACCGTGTTCACCAAAGGTCAGGGCATATACCGTTACCTCCCAGCCGGCGTTTACATATTTTAAAATAGTCCCTCCGGCCCTTGTACACCAGTCAGCGCCATGTGCGCTGACCACCAGCATTTTTTTGCTCATATCCTGCGGTTCCTTTCCAAAACATATTACAGACTCCGGCCGGCTCCACGGCTGCCATAATGGATTTTTTGGGGTTTTCCATAATGCCTCAGGTCTTATATCCTCCGGCTGAGGGCCAACCAGTCCTGTGCTGGAAACATTTAACATTACTTTTACTGTAACACAGGACCGTTGTATCTCTTGCTGGTAAAAACTGGTATAGCTTTCCGCAGCCTGCGCCGCTTCCGTACACACAGGTGATAACTCCATTTAGCAGACATCCAATGGTTCAGATCGTCCAATGACCGTCACAATGTATAATATGTTGATGTTTTTTATGTCTTTATTATAATTAATATACAAATACAAGTAAAACGCATAATCGCAATAGCTCTCTAAGTAAATCTTAGAGATTGGCGATGCGCGGAAAAAACAGAATCAGCCTGATTTTATGGCAAAAAAGCACAGAGGCAGTATTACCTGCCCCTGTGCTTTTCCTTCTTTTTTTGCTGTTTCAGTTCAAACTGGCGTCTGGCCTCCGTTTCCTTTTTCTCTCTGCTCACGGCCCTTCTGTCAGTCTTCATCTGCTCCTGCTGCAGTTTCAGAGCCTGTTGGGATTTGGTTCCCATGCCCGTATCCTGAAGTTCCCTTCTCACCTGACGCTGGATGCGCTTTGGATTTACATGGTTCTCCTTTACAGCAGCTGCCACAGCCGGACTGAACCGCAGACTGTAGTAATTTTTCATAAGAAATTCCTGTACCTCATAATCCCTTGGCTCCGGGCCAAAGGTTATTTTGCTCACAGTCATCCTGCCCTCCGACACCCGTTCCAGGATGCCGATCCAGAAAGGATCCTCAAAAAATACTCTCAGCGCTACCGATACTTTGTCCATGACAATTCCTCCTTTAAGATGTTATGAACAAAGAATGGACGACCAAGGAGGAGGGCTACTTAGAAGAACTGCCTGTCAATACCGGTTCAGGCAAGGAACAGGGGTCTTCCGTCCGGACTACCAACCGGATCTGCATGTGATACATGCGCTGTGTTTTTATCTTTGTGATCACTATTATATTATAAGAAGGGGGAATGCGCCAGCGTATCTCTTAATCTCTATCCATGTATTTTTATGTTTTTTCCTTTAGAATTCTCAATGGTATACCGCTGACCGTTTTTGTTCACTTTATCAGTCAGCGCATCATAAAGATCAATATCATTCATCTGGGCAAACCTTAAAAGAAAGAAAAGTGTATCCGCCAGTTCCTCCTGAATGTGGCTGCGTACTGTTTGGTCTGACATCAGTTCCCTCATCTGCTCCTCTGACTGGAATCTGAATATATCCAGTAATTCATTGGCCTCTGTGGATATCCCGATTGCCAGATCCTTGGGATTATGGAATTGGTCCCAGTCTCGGGCCTCGCAGAATTCTTTTACAATCTTCTTCATACTCCCTATTGTTATTGTTTCATCCATAGCTTCTCTCCCACATTTCATTAAATAACTTCATAAAAATCACTTTGATGCATGATACTAGTCTATCACAAAGCAAAGCCCGGATAAATATTTTTTTAATGTTTCCTCCCGGATTCCTTTGTGTACTCTCCAAGTCTCCTCCATTTTCCCCTGCTGGTATATTTTCCAGAAAACAACAAATAATAAGACCATTCTATTATAAAACCACCCATTAAACATTTACAGGAGACTTAAATTATGAACAACAAGAATATGCGTTTATGGATTATCGGAATCTGTGTTGCACTGATCATCATCATTGTAGCTGCTGCAGCTGCCATGAACAAAAAAAGCGACAGCGGTCAGGAGACCGGCACCACCTCTGAAAGCGGCGTGACCGCGGACAGCAATGCTTCCATGGGTTCAGGTGATCAGGCAGCCCAGGGCAGTTCCATGTCCGACAGCCACATGGACCACTCTTCCCATGGCGGCCAGGCAGCCGGTACAGATGATCTGAGCCGGTATCTCACGGAACAGGATTCCATCATGATGAACATGATGGAGGACATGATGATCCGTGAAAAATCCGGAAGTGCTTCCATTGACTTTCTCAAAGGCATGATCCCCCACCATGAGGCGGCCATTAAAATGTCGGAGAGCTACCTGAATTACGGCGGAGAGGTATCTGATCTGCAGACCCTGGCACAGGACATCATTACGGCTCAGAAAAAAGAACTGGTGCAGATGAATGACCTGATCAAAAAATATGAGGAAGAAGGTAAGAAAAACCAGGATAAGGAAGATGCCTACCTGGCAAAATACAGCGAAATGTTTTCTGATGATTCCATGTCACACCACATTAATCCTTCCGGCGTTGACAACATTGACCAGGCTTTTGCCGAGGGCATGATCATGCATCACCAGATGGCCGTGGACATGGCCAAGGACATCCTGGACTATACGGATGAGGAAGAGGTAAAACAGCTGGCACAGGAAATCATCGATGTTCAGGAAAAAGAAATAGAACAAATGCAGAAGCTGATTCAGAAATAATCAGCAAACCCAAATATATCTCCGGAAATAGGCATTCACACAGCCCTCTCCGGAGATATTTTTATACTAACACCAAATCATTTTTTTACGATATCTTAATTTACTTTCCCCCCACCCTTGTGCTATTCTGATTTTACTTAACAAAAACCGACCCATAAGACCAACTTGAAAGGAGCCTTCTATGGATGAAGAAATGGTAATCGGACAATGGCTTTTCAGAATTACCCAGGAATGTATCCAAAACTACGGCGCTGACTTTGAATATCTGATCATGGCCAACTTTTTCCCGGGACAGCTATGCCGGGTGAAGATCCTGGCAGATCAGATCATCATCACTCCGGAAACACCGTCCATGTCTCCGGAACACATGTGTCACTGAATACATCTGTCACTGAATACATATGTCACCGAATACATCTGTCACTGAATACATCTGTTACTAAATGTAGGGCGTCTGCTGTTTTCTGCATTTTAGTACTGCCGCGGATGAGAGAACGTAACCGCTCTTTCATCCGGCCGCCCCACAGGCGGGGGAATTTGAAGATCGAGCTATATCATCACATTTACCTTCATATAATTTCCGGGATTTTTTTCAATATCCCTTATGGTATCTGCAGCCTCATCCAGGCTTACGGTTTTAGTCAGGATCTGTCTTGCGTCCACCTGCCCGGAATGGATCAGCCGGATCGCCTCCTCAAATTCATTGGCACTGGTCCTGGCCCCGCGAATGTCCACTTCCTTTTTGGTAATCACATCAGTAGGGAGAGGGGTTTCATTTTTCGGCCATCCTGTCAGGGTTATCCTGCCCGCATTGCACACCAAGTCAAGAGTGGACCTGACGGCTGCATTTGCGCCGGAGCATTCCATTACCAGATGGGCCATGTTCCCGCCTGTGTACTCTCTGACCTTTTCCTCTGCATTTTCTTTTCTTAAATCAATGGTGTACCTGACTCCCAGCTGCTTTGCCTGCAAAAGCCGTTCTTCCACCAAATCAATCATAATCGGCTCTGCGCCGTAAGCAAGGGCTGTCATGGCAGCCAGCATTCCGATGGGGCCGGCTCCGATGATCGCAGTATATTCTCCTGCTTTTAATCCTCCTCTGTGGATACCGTGAAGGGCTATGGTAAGAGGTTCCGCTATGGGAGCTAAATCCCATGGCATATCGTCCGGAAGTCTGACCAGCATGTTCTCAGGATGGACAAAATATTCCGCCATACCTCCCTCAGCATGAACTCCCAGAACCTTTAGATCCGTACAGCAGTTGGTCCTTCCAATGGAACATGGATAGCAGTGGCCGCAGTATAAATAGGGATCCACGATCACATGGTCACCCGGCTTCAGCTGTCCCCGGTTATCCTCTGATATGGAAATGATCTCACCTGCAATCTCATGTCCGATGACCCGGGGATAGGATACCAGGGGATTGGTCCCCCTGTATGCTCCAATATCAGAACCACATATCCCCGCTGATCTTACCCGTATAAGGGCTTCCCCCTTTTTCGGCACCGGCATTTCCTTTTCCACACAGGCCACATCCCATGGTTTTTCAAATTTAATCGCTTTTATCATCATAGCCTCCAAAGAATTTCATTTTATGCAGTCTTTTTTATTATTCGTCCAACAGATCAAAGATTCCCTTGATCGACTCCTCCTGCTGCTCCATCCACTGTTCAAAGTCATCACCGTAGATAGGTGTTACAGCAATTCCCTGCTTTTTTGCTTCTGCCAGCTGATCCGGATCTTCCATGGTTGCTTTCAGCGCTTTCAGAAGTGCCTCTTTGGCAGCGGGATCCAGCCCCTTTGCTGCGATCACGCCACGGCTGGAGGATGCAGCTACCTTGATATCATTTTCATAGGTGCACTGGACATCAGGCAAATATTCGCTCCGCTCCTGGGACAATACCACAACCGGCATAATCTCTTCACCCTTGTTAACAGCCTCACTCACATTACCCATGAGAACATCGATATGTCCGCCCATGACTGCTGCAAATCCTTCTGCGGAATTCTGATAATGCACATGCTGGAATTCAAACCCAAGTTCCTTTTCCAGCATGGCAACCGCCACCGCATCATCCGTCCTGGCCCCCGCAGTACCAATGGTCACAATATTATTTTTAGCATATTCAAAAAATTCCTTGGCATCTTTAAACCTTGTCTCATCCTTTTTAGCCATGATGATATTGTCATCTGACGTGTACAGGGCCAGGAACTCGAAGTTGGTCCTGTCCATCCCAATGGATGCCGCCGGGTCCAGGTATCCTGTCAGCATATTGGGGAAGTTTGCATAGGAGATCATGGAGCCGTCAGTAGGAGATTCTGTCAAATGTTTCCAGCCTACCCAACACGCGCTTCCCCCCATATTAATCACGTCCACAGATGCCCCCAGATGCTTTTCCAGGTAGGGCGCCAGGAAACGGGTATTGTTGTCCATTGCCCCGCCCGCATCACTCGGGCATAAAAATGTGAGTTTAGGAACAGGATAACTCCCCTTTTCCTCTCCGGCTGCTGATGAAACAGCTGCTGCCGTAGTATCCGTCTCCTGTTTCTTATCCTGGGAACACCCTGCGGTCAATGCCATAGCCAGACATAATGCTGCTGCTAATAATCTGTTTTTCTTCATAACCATTCTCCTTTATTCCGCATGACCATGAGTTTACATAACTCATAAAGTCACATAATCTGCAAGTTCACATATTCTATGAGTCTACGTTTCTTTTCTTCATTCTGGACGAAATAATCGGCGATACCAATGAGCCGATGATCAAAAGTCCGAACAGCCAGCACAGGGGCCTGGAACCATAATAAGTAAATACATTCCCCTTTACCATCTGAAGGGAATTGATCAGGTTACGCTCCGCCATAGGACCTAATATTAATGCCAGGACCACGGGGGCTGCAGGCATATTGATCTTCCTCATCAGATAACCCACCACTCCAAAAAACAACATTACAAAAATATCAAATACATTGTTTCTGATTGCAAATGAACCAATGACTGACAGCAGCATAATAACGGGAAGAAGGATCCCCAGAGGCATGGCTGCCAGCTTTACCGCCCTTTTTGCAATGAGAAACCCAAAAATTCCCATGAGGATATTTGCCAGTAGAAAACCGATCAAAATCGCATATGTTATAGAACCGTATTTATTAAACAGGTCATGGCCCGGGGCAAATCCCTGTACGGTCAGGGCTCCCAGAAGCACTGCTGCGGCTCCGCTTCCAGGTATGCCAAGGGTCAATGCGGGAATCAATGCGCCTCCGCATACCGCGTTATTACCCGCCTCAGATCCTGCGATTCCTTCCAGGCTCCCTTTTCCAAACATTTCCTTGTGTTTGCTCTGGGCTTTTGCATCATTATAGCCAACCCAGGATCCGATATCGCCGCCGGCCCCCGGCAGGATGCCTACAAATATTCCCAGAACAGATGCTCTCAACATAACGGGAAGCAGGGTGCGCATCTCTTCTCTGGTCGGGAAAAAGCTTCCCTTCATATTTTTTGCATTTTCAATCTGCTGATTGAGTTCATCATCTGCTTTTCCCTTTTTCCTGATGGCGTCATTCAGTTTTTCTGACTGGATCAGGACCTGGGAAATGGAAAACAATCCAATCATAGCCGGCACCAGCTGTATTCCGCTGGCCAAGTTCAGGTTTCCGAACGAATACCTTGCATACGGGAAAATATTCATGCCTACCATTCCCAGCAGCAGTCCGAATACCGCTGCCACAAGTCCCTTGAGCATGTTGCCTCCGGAAAGGCTTCCCACAATGGTCAAACCAAAGATTGCGATCAGGAAATACTCCGGTGAACTGAACATCAGCGATACCTTTACAAGCTGCGGCGCCAGAAAAAGCAGGGCCACTGCGCTGATCACACCGCCTGTGACGGAACTGATACTGGATACTCCCACGGCCTTCAGGCCCTTTCCCTGCTTAGTCAGTTCATATCCGTCAATGGCTGTCGCAGCGGAAGCAGGAGTTCCCGGCGTATGGATCAGGATTGCGGAAAAACTTCCTCCATACACAGCCGAAACATAAACAGCCGCTATCATAATCATGGCCGGAGCAGTTTCCATTCCATATGTAATAGGTATCAGAAGGGACATTCCCATGGTTGCGCTGAGTCCGGGCAGCGCTCCGATGAGAAGTCCGCCTGCGGTGCCTGCAACTAAAGCGATCAGACACTGTACTGTAAATAGTTCTTGTATAATCCCCATCATATTCCCTCCTAACCCAGGATCCCTGCCGGAAGAGGCACACCCAGCTGCAGTGTAAACAGGCAGTATACAAAGGCCATGACCACTGCTGTTGTAATTAAAATTGTTTTAATATTCCTGATGCCCATAAAATACATGTAAATGACCAGCATAGCAGGCGTGGAAATGTAGAATCCGATATAGATCACCGCCAGTACATAGAGGATCAGCAGGGCCAGCACAATGACCGGACTCTGAAATTCACCCAGCCTGGCCGGCTCCTCATCGGTAGGCACATCCTTTCTGATCTTCCTTATACTGTCAAATATCAGCAGAACACCCAATACCATTAGGCCGGAAGAAACAATTTTGGGAAACATGGACGCCTTACCCGGCATAACCAGTGACAATACAAACGCTGCAACACCAACCATTATGATAACTACGGCAGCAATCATATCCTGCCTGTATACTTGCTTATTCATATTCCATTCCTTTCCGGGTAAGTATCCATACCCCTAATCCATGAGGCAGTATCAGCACTCTTCGCTCAGATTAAGCGCCCGGAATTCCTTCTCAAAGGTCTGGAAGGTTACGGTGCCGTCCAGCTTTGCCTTTACCAGTGTATTATCCTCATGCTGTTCCCTGGCAACCGCAAGCTCGTAGATCTCCTCCGCCTGCTCCCTTGGAACCACAACCACGGAATCATTATCCGCAAAAACCAGATCCCCGGGATGAACCAGAACACCACCCACAACAATGGGATGGTTGATGGTGCCGCCCAATGCCTTGGTGCTCCGCTTTACACCAATGCCTCTTGAAAATACCGGAAAATTGATCTCTTTCATCATCATGGTATCCCGGACACTTCCATCCGTCACCATTCCTGCCGCTCCCATGGTCTGGGCAGCATTGCTCATGATCCCGCCCCACATACCGCCGGATTCCTGGAAACCGTCACAGGTGATAACGATCACATCTCCTGGTTTAGCCATGGAAATGGCCTTGTGAAGCATCAGGTTATCACCCGCTCTGGCACAAACAGTCAATGCGGTTCCGCACATTCTGGAACCTGGCCATACCGGACGTATATCGTGGTTCATTGCCCCGTTGACCTGCATACACTCATTAATGGATGCACTCTCTTCTAATTTAGAGAACTTTTCTACAAGTTCCTGGCTTACCTTTTCGTAGTTTTTAATGATATCAAACATATGATTGCTGCTCCTCTCTTATGGTCAGGCGTGTCCGGAGTATGCTCCCGGAGCAGGATCATTCCTGTATGGAAATACCCCGGGGAAAATAAACTTCCGGACACGGCCTAGAATTTCACACGTTCCTTACTGATGGAACCAACTGCAAAATCATACCGTTTTAATTCAGATACATGATGCATATTCTTTACATTTTCTTCTATATCTGCATTGTTCCTGACAATATAGCCAATCTGAAGTGTGTGCAGTGTGATCATCTGGCAGATGGTGGTGGTGGGAAGGTCCAGGGGACTCTGGTTATCCCGGTGGGTGGTGCACAGGCATACATCGGAATACTTGGTTACAAGGGAATCATTAAGGCCTGTAATACAGATGGTGGTTGCTCCATTTTCCTTTGCCACCGCCAATGTATCCACCACATCCTTGATGTAACCGCAGTTTGTAATTCCAATCACCACGTCCTGTTCCCCTAAAAAGGAAGCGGTTCTGATCTGCGCCAGAGGGTCCTGGATGGTATAGCTGGGTATACCCAGATTCATGAATGTATTGACTGCAAGAAGTGCGATCCCGCTGGCGCTGCCTTCCCCGCATACCAGGATCTGTCTTGCCCTGGACAATGCATTGATGGCTCTTTCAATTTCCTGATTATCCGTGTATAAAATACTGTTATTAATGGCGTTCTTGGAAAATTCAGCCACCTTCTGCTTGATCGTCCCGGCACTGTCATGGTTACTGATCTCAATCTGTCCGCTCAGAGGAGACAGGATACCCTTCTGACAATAAAATTTAAACTCTGCATAACCCTTAAATCCTAGAGTTTTACAGAACCTAACCATGGTTGAAACACTGGTTCCTGTGGCTGCCGCCAAATTATTAATGCTGCTGTCCTCATTTACAAAATCATTGCTTAAAATATAATCTGCAATTTTCTTCTCTGACTCACTCATAACGCTGTACTTGCTTCTTATCCGTGATACGTATTCCTCAACATCCTTTACCATTTGATCCCCACCTTTCCTTTTTTTTTCGTAATTCTGTTGATGAAAAATTTTTCATATTTTATTTAAGTTTCTGAAACTATTTTTATTGTACCAAAATGTTCCTGCGGGTCAATAATAAAATCATACAATTTATTTAGACTTTATTATGCAACATGCATAACTTCACGGACCTTTTTATAAATACTGGGTGAAAATCTTTTCACGTACAACTTTTAAACATAAAAATCCCACCAAGCCCAATTTGCCGGCCGGCGGGATCTCTTAGATATCAAATAGTTATTTTCATATTTTATTTGTAACTGTTCAGGACATCCCATGCGAAAATGGGGGCACTCTCGTCTGTATATAGTTCAAATGCCGTATACTCATGGTCGTAATGATAACCAAGCTTTTCAGCCAGTGCAACCGACCACATGTTATGGGCGTCCCAGCTGGGATACAGATTCTGTTCCAGGCACTCCAGAATCAATTTTGCCCCGCATGCGTACGCCAGGCCCTTTCTCCGGTATTCTTCCTTGGTGTCGATCTCGATTTCAATGCCGCCTCTATAAGTCGCATAGGAGGATGCACCGGAAACCGGCTGCCCATTTTTTAGGGCAACCACTCCAATGCCAAGTTTCCGGTACATTTCATAATCTGCATATTGGGACACCAGGTCCCTGCTCCACTCCCTGGACCTGCACAGATGATAAAGCTCTTCATCCATCATTTTCAGGGAAAAGCCGGGCCGCAAGGAAGAGACTGCCCGGTGCAGCTTTTCTTTATCAAATACATCCTGTTCTTTTTTGATCGCATACCGGGTGATCCTCTTTGCATTGTCCCTGTGACAATCCCAGATCAGCTGTGCCCAGCCGTCATTTTGGGGAACCATTATGATATACGGTCCGCAGCCGTCCGGCCTGAACATCACCAGTTCCCTGGAGGGAACACCTGCAAGGAAACAAAAATCCCCAAGAAAAGCCATGGCTGATCCGGGAGTCTCCTGAGACTTCCCATTATACACAGCATATATGTCTCCCATTATATTCTGCAGGCAGGACCAGATGATGGTTTCATCCCAATGGGCAAAAATATCCCCGGCCTGCTCCGGATCGGTTAATTTTATGATCATAAAAACATCTCCCATTCTCTCATCTTTCTACAGATTATTGTAATGGAAGATATCTAAGAAAGATAGCACTATTTTCTCATCATATCCCCATACTGTGGGGTTCCGATCCCATATCCTCCCGCAACATCCAAAATATGTCCTGTTATATATGCGGAGTCATCACAAGAAAGGAAAAGGACCGCATTGGCAATATCCTCGGGGGTTCCCATCCGGTTTAAGGGGATGTGGGACAGAAAGGATTTCAGGAATTCTTCAGGCATGTTTTTCAAAGCCGCATCCGTGGCAGTAAGGCCCGGCAGAACTGCATTGCAGCGGATGTTCCGGCGGGCGAACTGCACGGCGATCTGCTGGGTTATATTGTTGATCGCTGATTTTGAAACACCGTAGCCGATCCTGGTGATATCCGGGATCATTCCCCCGATGGAGGAAATGTTCACAATGGAACCGCCGCCCGCCCTAAGCATGTGCGGGACCACAAGCTTGGATATGCGGTAAACGCTTCCCAGGTTCAGGTCCAGTATATCAAAAAAAGCCGACTCGCTGCCGCTGACCAGATCCAGGTCCTCCGCCGGTCTTCCAATGCCAAAATTATTTACAAGAATATTAATTTGACCGGCTTCCTGGACGGTCTCCTCCACCATGGATTGATAGCTTGATCTGTCCGTGGCATCAAAATAAACCGGAACCATTTTATATCCCTTTTCACGGTATTCATCACATATTTCCTGGATTGCCTGAAGCCTGCGCACTCCCATGTAGACGCTGGCACCGGCTTCAGCCAGTTTCAGAGCGCACGCAAGTCCGATTCCCTTTGTGGCAGAGGTGACCAATGCCACCCTATTTTCCAGTTTTTTCATAAATTCACCATCCTTATCTATTCATCGCGAATAGTATTTGGATAAAGTCCTAATTTATTCCCTTTGTCTTCATAGCAGGAATAAAAATGAAACAGAAGAGGAAAATAATCCTGAGATCCTATACCGGGATGTGTCAGAAGACAAGGCGGGCAGACAGCAGAAGCCAAAATTTCAGGCACTCTCCGATGGTAAGAGAGGCGGGAATCTATGAAAAAAAAGAACATACATTATGCATGGTTCATATTATTGGGCGTTATCTTAATCCGTGGTTTTGCGGGAGGCGGACTGAACACCACCTCCGGCCTATTCCTGCCTCCTGTTTCACAGGAACTGGATGTGGGAATCGGTACACTGTCTATCTACTTCAGCATCACCTCCATTGTCATGGTCTTTTGGCTGCCCTTTGCCGGAACGCTGATCAACCGGTATGATATCCGGGTGATGGCTGTGGCAGGCGCTGTGCTTCAGACCCTTTCCTTTATGGCGTTCGGTTTATTAAACCAGGTGTATGGCTGGTATATCCTGTCCATTCCTTACGCTATGGGCGCAACCATCTTAGTCAGCCTGCTGGGCCCAATCCTGATCAACCGGTGGTTTACAAAAAATGCGGGATTGATGATGGGGATCCAAATGGCCTTTGTGGGATTATTCGGAGCAGTACTGCAGCCTGCCGCATCCAATATCATTTTCCGCCAGGGGTGGAGGACCGCCTATTTTCTCATGGGCGGAGCGGCTTTTCTTGTTGTAATCCTCACATCACTGATCCTTCTCCGCAACAAACCGGAGGATAAACATCTCTCCCCCCTGGGCGCCGATATCCGGCCTTCCAAACAGGGCAAAGCAGGATCCGGAGAAACCACTGAAACGGTTGAAACGGTTGAGATCCCGGAAAAAACAGCCATTTACTCCATCTCCTTTGCCCTCTTGCTGTTGTTTATGATCTCCATAACCGGCATCGGCGTCTTTTCCCAGCATATTCCAAACTATGGCTCCCTGTTGGGCTACACCCCAAGCCAGACAGGAAAAGCACTTGCATTGGCTTCCGTGGGCAGCGCCATCGGCTCCATTGCCATCGGTATCATCAGTGACCGGATCGGCAGCCTGAAAACATGTTATGGAATGATCGGAATCGGCTTTTTATCCATTTTCGGATTCCTGTTCAGCGGAAATGGGTTTGGCATATTTGGCCTGTCAGCCTTCTTACACGGGCTGGTAAGCTCAAGCATCATGGTCCTGGCTCCTATCCTGACACTGAAATTTTACGGGCGCACTGACTATGAGAAAATCTTTGCCAAGCTGTCCATGGGAGCTCCCATATCCTCTATTGTCCTGATACCTGCGTATGGATTTATCTTTGACCTGACAGAGAGTTATCAAACCGTGCTTGCCGCAATGCTCTGCCTGTTGGTGATTGCATTGTTAAGCATTACCTTGGGATGGAAAAACAGGTGCACCCAGGCGGGGTGTGCATTGTGGAAGAAATGAGAAATGTTGGTTTGCGGCTTCGATGCCATGGCAATGGATGAGGATCCTATGTGCATAAATCCAGCCCGGGAGGCCAGCCCCCGGGCTTTTTACATGAAACGTTCCGTGTCATATGTTAGTTTTGGATCTAAAGATTGGCTGTGACCGGCAATACATGGTAGTATCAACCGATTCCGTGAAACTGGCAATATACTCACTCAAGTACCCATTGCCTGCATTGCTCTATCTTCACAACAGGGTCATATCCTTCCTCCACCCCCATATTGGACAATACGTTACAGGGAAAGTCTCCGCATTCGCCGCAGTGGTTCAGTCCTTTGGATTCACAACAGGATTTCACCTCACAGACCCCTCCCCAAAAAGGCCCATCCATATTGATACACCCTTTACAGCTGACCGCATCCTTTCTCTCACATAAATCACAGCATACACCACATCTTGATTGAAACATATTCCATTCCTCTTTTCTTCTGGTATTTTCCTTTACATAATAGAAGATGAAGTTTCTTGGCAGAAGTCCCGGGTAATGCAAACTTTTTAATTGGAATTTTTATTGCATATTTCATTTATAACCTTTATAGCAATCTTCCATCAAAGTGATCAGCCCTTCAAACCATTCCTGAGGCGGCCTTTGTTCCGGCATGTTGCGGTAATAATACAATATTTTTTGGCTCGTATCAGGATCGTGGACATATCCTTTTTCCTTATAATCCAGATATTCCTTTTTCTGCCTTAATTTTTCCTGAAATGTATTTCTGTCCTTCATAAATTCCATCCACGCAGTACATTTACAGGGGTTGCTGATATCCACAAAACTGCAATGTCCCTGAAAAAATGATTCCAGGTTCATCCTGGCACGGTAGAGCAGGCCCTTGACTGCTTTGGGCGTCAGATCCAGAAGTTGTGACACTTCCCCTATCGGCAGGCCAAACATATCAATTAGTGAAAATACCGTTCTCTGGTTCAATGTGAGTCTCCTTGTCATGGCCAGGAAGCAGCCATTGCGCAGATTAGCCACCTCCTCCGAAGCCCGGACCTCATCCATGATCAAAGGGGGATAATCCGCCAATAGCGTTCCGTCCCTCTCCAGTTCTTCCACACTCTCTATGTAGGTTGTGGCTTCACGCTTTTCTTTCCTTATCATCATGCGGAACTCATTGATGCAGATGGTACGAAGCCAACTTTTAATGGCAGTCTCATTCTTTAAATCAGCTATATGAATCCATGCTTTGATAAAGGTGTCCTGGGCCAGATCCTCTGCTTTGTCCGGGTCAGCTGTCAGCTTCAGGGAGAGGTTGAAGATGTAGGGAGCGTAGTTGTTTATGATGGTTTCAATTAGGGGGGAGTTGTGGTTTTCCATGGGTGGGTTCCTCACTTATGTTCAAATTAACATTCATCATATCTTATATTTCAACCTTTTCCATTTATATTTTACTATCCTGGTCTATGAATGTTTTATTGTGAGCCTCAAAATACTTCTTGGTATCATCAGTCCAATACTCACATTCTTTATCTTTTATTTTATTAATATATTCTTCAACATATTTTGTCATCTGTTTTCTTTTATTTGCCTTTATAACTCCTTTTTCAACTAATAAATAACCTTTTTCATATAAATCATCACATCCAAACTTACACATTGGCATTGCTATATGAGCAGCATCCAAGCGTTCTTCCTTTGAGCAATCAGCTCTCTTTTTTATATGAGCTGTAATCAGTAAATCGATAGGATATACATTGCCACAGATACCACATCTGTATTCAGTCTTGCCATCAAATAATACCTTTCTCAGATACGCCTGTTCTACTCTACTGGTGGAACTCACCGGCCGGTCTAAATGATCCTTATCCATTAATTTTTCAATCTCACTATCATACTCCTCTTTTGATATATCTTCCATGATCCTGGTACTATGAAGATCTAATTCACTCAATATCTTTTCACTTTTTTCATCATTTAAATACCTAAAACCCTGAATAATATAATTATGCTTATATCCAATAATTTCATTAAAAGTCTCATAAGATATATCTAAATTAATTAATTCATCTACCAAATATATGTTCTCCCAAGTTTCTCCATTCATATCAACTCCCCATAACCTCGCTGCCAATTCCTTATTAGCAAATGTCAGCGTGATTACCGCGCTTTTAAAAATTTTTTTATCTTGTGTAAACACGCATATATCTCCTGGCTTTATCTTCTTCCATTCTGTTTTCTTAGCATTTTGTTTCCCATTTGTAATACCCCAAACATATACTTTTCCATCCGGATATAAATTTTTAATTCTTTCGTATAACGGGTCATCTATATACTCTTTCATGATATCTAATTCTACTGGATTCAATACGGTGTCATGAAAGTGCTTTTTTGCCTTTTTATCGCTTGCTGGCTGTAAAATTACATTTTCCATTCCAACGCCTCCTCATTTGCAAACAACATTGCTTTTCATCACGCATATCACTCTTGGTTTTACTAAAATCCGTATTAATTATACCACATAAAAACAATAAAAACATTTATTGATCAAAGTATTAACTGTATAGAAAATCGAAATAGACAGATATGAAGACAGAGGTAGAAGGATCTTACATCCCTCCGCCTCTGTAAGCGTCATACTCTGTTCAATTTTAGTTTGGACAATGAATCATATCCAGTCCATACGTATTTATCATAGAACACAAAAATTTGTCACATTGCCATATCATCTATCGCTTCTTTCACTGGCCATAAGAAGTACATTTCGTAATTCCTCATCACATGCATAGATAAAGAGGCCTTCTACTCCACGTGTCATTAAAATTCTTACTTCATGCTGAATTAACTCTTCTCCAAATTGTTTTTTTGTGCCATCGGAAAGAGTACGGTTCTGTGTCATTTTTTTATAATTCTTTTCAGATGGATCAAAAACCACCCTACCGTTTCTGTATTTTACAGACGGTCCTAAAATCACGCCTGCATAATTCAGATCAAATCCCTGAATGGTAAATGTAGAACCAACCTCATCAATTGTCTGAGGCTGCTCTGCCCATGACAAAGATTTGATTGCTCTCTTCTCTGTTCGGGAAAGGTCTTGTTCCAGTTCTCTGTTCCAAGGCTTATGCCATTTCCCTATTATAACCTCCCAATATTTACTTAGCCTAGACTCCATAGCAGCTTTATTATTATAATCCCAATCATAAGTGGCCACTAATCTGGATAATTTATGATTTTCACAAATAGCTTTTTCTTTTAATTTCCGCTCAAGTAATTCCGGATCATCAAATACTCTGATATCATATCCACCTAAACTCTTTGGAATATTTGTAATTATCTTTTGTTTTGTAAAATTGTCTATCCAATCTATCACTTCTTTAGATGCTTTAATTCTAAGCTGATTTTTAAGAACAAAATAATTATTTTCTTCTTTTGCCTGTCTTCTGAATTTATTTAGTATCTCTGATTCCCAGTATTGTTCAGTGGTCAAAATTTGATTCTCATCAAACATTACAACTGTAACACGTGCTCTATTAATAATATCCTGTAGTTGATTATCGCCTTGATAAGATTGTTTTCCTTGAGTTAATAATAAATGTGCCTCATCAATAAACGCTACATCTATTGGTTCATCTACTGTATGATTATTAATGAAAGAAGTCGGTTTACATACAACATCAGCATAACGGTCGACAAGCCCAAGTTTTTGTGCGATCTGTGAATATACGTTTCTTTGCTCATCATGATTTACCATCATATAACAGCTAAGAGGTTTTCGTTTCTGGTTCTCTGCTTTAACAAATAATTCATAAAAGGTACTGCTGTTGAGAACAGTTTTTCCAGTACCTGCTTCACCGTCAATAAAGATAAGTTGATTCTTTTTATTTGAAGATAATGCCTCAAATACTCTCTCGATAATAATCTCTTTTATTTGTTCCTGATCCGATGTTAATTTATGTAACGGTGATGCCTTAAAAACAGCTGAATCCTTAATGGAACTTTCACTTGGAAATAAATATTTATTGTTCCAATGCAGTTTGGACCACATCATATGAAAAATATTATCCACCTCAGAATCCGGGTAATACCTATTCTGAGGATTTCCCCGCATATTATGAATTTTTTTAACCCGATCTACACTCATCATATAGAGCATTAAGCGATTTTCCAAATCAAGTGTAAGCGATTTATTAAAATGCTCATGCCCCACTATATATAACGTCCCCGTATGCACCATCAATTGATGCTGCCATTTTGTCTCATCTGACATACTGTCATAATGCTGCCTTGTTCTTTGAATAATATTGTTAGATTCACCAATATATACTTCATAATCCTCAGCATTTTTCCAGATATGTATGTATACCGTAGGAAATTGCAGCATAATTTCCTGCACCTTCTGAGAAGTGTTTTCAACTAAATCATCTTTAAATTGTTTTAATCCCTCTGCATCATCTTTTATTTGATATACAAAGGGGCTTATAATTGTCCCCATAATAATTTCTCATCCTATCCATCAATATATCCACTATAGAACTTCGTCTTACTGTTTTCTTCTTTACTCAGATAAGGCCATTTTCAACAAACCGTTCTTTATTCATGCTCATTTCGTTGATTCTATTAACTTCTTCCAAACGATCCTAAATTGAATAATATAAATACAGCAGATAATCCTGGAGATTATCTGCCATAATTATACACTATATTTAGCTTATCCGCTACTCAAACTCAATCGTAGCCGGCGGCTTCCCCGTACAATCATACATCACCCGGTTCACGCCCTTCACCTCATTCACGATCCTGCTGGTCACCTTTCCCAGCACCTCCCAGGGAATCTGCGCAGCCTCTGCAGTCATAAAATCAGAGGTCAGGACAGCCCGCAGCGCAACCGCATAGTCGTAGGTTCTCTCATCTCCCATGCATCCAACGGACCGCATGTTGGTAAGTGCCGCAAAATACTGGCCCAGATTCTTATCCACTCCGGCTTTTGCAATCTCCTCCCTGTATATAGCGTCCGCGTCCTGAACAATCTTTACCTTTTCAGCCGTTACTTCGCCAATGATCCTGACCCCAAGTCCGGGACCTGGAAACGGCTGCCTGAATACAAGATATTCCGGGATCCCCAGCTCAAGCCCGGCCTTTCGCACCTCATCCTTAAACAGCAGGCGCAGCGGCTCCACCAGTTCCTTAAAATCCACATGCTCGGGAAGACCGCCCACATTGTGGTGGGACTTGATCACAGCGGATTTGCCCAGCCCGGATTCGATCACATCCGGATAAATGGTGCCCTGCACCAGGTAATCCACTGCGCCGATCTTTCTGGCCTCCTCCTCAAATACACGGATGAATTCTTCGCCAATGATCTTTCTCTTTGCCTCAGGTTCTTCCACGCCCTTCAGCCTTGCGTAGAAACGCTCCTGGGCATTGACACGGATAAAGTTAAGATCATACTGGCCCTTGGGACCGAATACGGCTTCCACCTCATCCCCTTCGTTCTTGCGCAGCAGGCCATGGTCCACGAATACACAGGTCAGCTGCTTGCCGATGGCCTTGGACAGCATAACCGCTGCAACAGAAGAATCCACACCGCCGGAAAGGGCACACAGCACCTTGCCGTCACCGATCTTCTCCCTCAGCGCTTTGATGGTAGTATCCACAAAAGAATCCATCTTCCAGTCTCCGGAGCAGCCGCAGACATTGTATACAAAGTTGGACAGCATTTTTGTCCCCTCTTTGGTATGAACCACCTCAGGATGGAACTGAACCGCGTAGAAATCCTTTCCCGCGCACTCCATACCTGCAACCGGGCATGACTCTGTGTGGGCAGTGATCCTGAACCCGGCAGGTACTTCTGCAATATATACTCCATGGCTCATCCAGCACACGGTCCTGGGTGAAACACCCTCAAACAGCTTGGAAGACGTGTCCACATCCACCTCTGTATGTCCATACTCGCTGACAACCGCCTTTTTCACAACGCCGTCCAGCAGATAACTCATAAGCTGCGCTCCATAACAGATTCCCAGAACCGGAATACCCAGTTCAAATATCTCCTTGGAACAGCGCGGCGCACCGTCTTCAAACACCACGTCCGGGCCGCCTGTGAAAATGATCCCCTTGGGATTCATCTCCTTTATCTTGTACAGGCTCATATTGTACGGATGTACTTCGCAGTACACATTGCACTCACGGACACGGCGTGCAATCAGCTGGTTATACTGACCGCCGAAGTCCAAAACGATAATCATCTCTCTATCCATGAGATCTATTCCTCCATATTTTTCTGGATATCCCCGCCAAAACGGTTAAACCGAAATGTCCTCTCCCTATACCATGACCCAATTTACCAGAAAATATTTATCTCCGTATAAATTGAAAGAGATTGTACAAAATAGTACAATCTCTTCTTTATCTTTCGTATATGTCTATTATATGCCACCTAACTACAAATAGCAAGCAATTTCGACAAATTTTTTAATTTATTTTATTCCCTTTTTATTTCCCGCCTCAAGATATTTCTTAATGTACATGCCGGTGTAGGAAACCGGGTTCTCAGCCACTTCCTCAGGCGTTCCCCTGGCAATGACCGTTCCGCCCTTATCCCCGCCTTCCGGTCCGATATCAATAATATAGTCGGCAGTCTTGATCACATCCAGGTTATGCTCGATCACCACAACGGTATTGCCTCCGTCCGACAGCCTGCGCAGAATGTCGATCAGCTTGTGCACATCTGCAAAATGCAGCCCTGTTGTGGGCTCATCCAGAATATAGATGGTTTTTCCCGTCCCGCGCTTGGACAGCTCGGTAGCCAGCTTGATACGCTGTGCCTCACCGCCCGACAGCTCAGTGGACGGCTGTCCCAGCCGGATATATCCCAGGCCCACATCGTACAGGGTCTGTATCTTCCTGGTGACTGAGGGCACATTTTCAAAGAACTTCAGCGCGTCCTCCACTGTCATATCCAGGACATCGTATATACTCTTTCCCTTATACTTTACATCCAGGGTCTCGCGGTTGTACCGCTTTCCGCCGCAGACTTCGCAGGGAACATAGACATCGGGAAGGAAATGCATCTCTATCTTGATAATGCCGTCACCGCTGCATGATTCACACCGTCCGCCCTTCACATTAAAACTAAAGCGGCCTTTTGTATAGCCCTTGGCCTTTGCATCCACGGTAGAGGCAAACAGATCACGGATCAGGTCAAACACGCCTGTATACGTGGCCGGGTTCGACCGTGGAGTACGCCCGATCGGCGACTGGTCAATGGCAATGATCTTATCCAGCTGCTCTGTCCCGTCAATTCCCTTATGCTTACCGGGAATGGTCCTGGCACGGTTCAATTTTTTGGCCAGGGCTTTGTAAAGTATTTCATTGACAAGGGAACTCTTGCCGGAGCCGGACACTCCTGTGACGCAAGTCATGACACCCAGCGGGAAGTCCACGTTCAGGTTCTTCAGGTTGTTCTCAGCAGCGCCCCGGACCGTGATCCATCCGCTTGGTTTCCTGCGCTCAGACGGCACGGGAATGGCCATCCTTCCACTGAGATATGCGCCTGTGATGGAATCCTTATTGGCCATGATCTGTTTGGCGGTTCCCATGGCGATCACCTGTCCGCCGTGTTCGCCTGCACCTGGTCCGATATCCACGATACAGTCCGCTGCCAGCATGGTATCCTCATCATGTTCCACCACCAGCACGCTGTTCCCCAGATCACGCAGATGGATCAGGGTCTTTAACAGCTTGTCATTGTCCCGCTGGTGAAGTCCAATACTTGGCTCATCCAGGATATATGCAACCCCCACCAGACCGGAGCCGATCTGTGTTGCCAGACGGATCCTCTGCGCCTCCCCGCCTGACAGGGTGCCTGTGGCCCGTGAAAGGGACAAATAATCCAATCCCACGTCAATGAGGAAGCAGATCCTTGCCCTGATCTCCTTTAAGATGGACGCGCCAATGGTCTGCTGCATGGAAGTCAGCTTCAGGCCGTCCATAAAGTCCTTGAATTTTACAATGGACATATTGGTTGCCTGATAGATATTCATATCCCCCACCGTAACTGCCAGAGACTCCTTTTTAAGCCTCTGCCCTTTACACACAGGACATGGCGTGATCCGCATATAGGACTCATATTCCGCCTTGGAGGCCTCGGAAAATGTCTCCTTATAGCGCCTGTTCACATTCTCAATCAATCCCTCAAAGGCCACATCATATACGCCCTCGCCCCTTTGGCTCTTATAGCGTACCTTGACTTCCTTGCCTCCCGTACCGTACAGGATCACATCCTGTATTTCCTTGGGGTAATCCTGAAAAGGAGTGGAAAGGCTGAATTTATACTCCTTGGCCAGAGCGTCCAGTATGGCCCTGGTAAAGCTTCCCTTGTCCGTGCAGGACTGCCAGCCCAACACCACAATGGCGCCATCGTCAATGGATATGGATTTGTCCGGAATCATCAGGTCCTCATCAAACTCCATCTTATACCCAAGTCCGAAACACTCGGGACATGCGCCGAAGGGGTTGTTAAAGGAAAAGCTTCTGGGCTCCACCTCATCGATGCTGATGCCGCAGTCCGGGCAGGAAAAGCTCTGGCTGAAATTCACCGGCTCCCCCTCCGTCACATCCACGGTCATAAGGCCGCCGCTCAGCGCCATCACCGTCTCAATGGAATCCGTAAGGCGCTTCTCGATCCCTTCCTTTACGATCAGACGGTCCACCACGATCTCAATATTATGCTTTATATTCTTGTCCAGCTTAATATCCTCGGAAAGCTCATAAAGATTCCCGTCAATGCGGACACGCACATAGCCGCTCTTGCGCGCCTGGTCCAGCACCTTTGCATGCTCTCCCTTCCTGCCCCGCACCACAGGCGCCAGAAGCTGGATCTTAGTCCGCTCAGGCATGGCCATGATATGGTCCACCATCTGGTCAATGGATTGTTTGTGGATCTCTTTGCCGCACTTGGGACAGTGGGGTATGCCCACCCTGGCATAGAGAAGCCTCATATAATCATAGATCTCCGTCACCGTCCCCACAGTGGAACGCGGGTTCCGGTTGGTCGACTTCTGATCTATGGAAATAGCCGGTGACAGCCCTTCAATGCTTTCCACATCCGGCTTCTCCATCTGCCCCAAAAACTGGCGTGCGTAAGAAGACAGAGACTCCATATAGCGCCTCTGCCCTTCTGCATAAATAGTATCAAAAGCCAGTGAAGATTTGCCGGACCCGGACAGTCCTGTAAGTACCACCAGCTCGTTCCTCGGTATATCCACGGATATATTCTTCAGATTATGTTCATTGGCCCCGCGGATTTTAATGTACTGCTTTGCCATCTAAAAATGCTCCTTGTCTCTTGCATAGAACGCCAGGCACCTGTCCTTTTGGCGCCCGGGTGTGAATCGTATCAATGTTACAATATCCAGTTACAATATCTTGCGTAAGTATATCACATTTGCGTTCCATTTGCAAACACTTGTTCGATAAAATATTGTAAAATTCCTGGAACTTCTTCCAGCAGGCTCCTGGCATTGACGCGCTCCGACATCTGGTGGGCATCCTTGCCAACTGGGCCAAAAAGAAGGGCCGGAACCTGGAATCCCGCCATGGCATCCAGGTCCATATGATACATACCTCCCCACAGCGGCGTATTAGCCGCATAGGACTGAAGTTCCGCCCGGTCCGGACCTGCGCAGTAGCTTAAATCCGATATCCCGCAGCAGTAATTGCGCCTGCCCAGCGGTATGCCGCACACTGTCTCTGCCGATGCTGCCAGTATCTCATACAGCGCGCTTCCTCTTCCAGTGCTTCCTCCCCTTGTACTTTCTCCTCCCGCACCTTCTCTCCCAATGCTTACTCCCCCTGTACTTTCTCCTCCCCCTGTACTTTCTCCTCCCCCTGTTCTTACTCCCCCTGCACTGCCCCCCGCACTGCCCTCCGCGCTATCCCTACCCGCGCCATCCGGAATGCGGTCGCTGTGATAAGCCGGGTAATAAGGCGGTGCAAAGGAGATCACCATCAAAGGGGCTGTAATCTCCGAGTAGGTCAGTACCGCGTCCATGATCTCCAGCGTGGCCTTGGGATAATTCCATTCCCCTGACCGGATACGGGCTTGTGCTGTCTCATAGAGGTCACGGAACCACTTTCCCGCTTCCTCCCCGTGGCGCTTGTAGCAGACATCCACCAGCTGGACATACTCCATCACGCACCGGTCCATATCCACCTTTGGAAGGATATCCCCGGATTTCACACATGCCTCCTGGGCCTCCATGCGTTTCAGGTATGAGGAAAATGATTCCCTCCCGATTTCCTTCAGCCTGGCCATAACCGAATCCGCTGTCTTGTTGAATCCCAGCATACTCATGTATCCCGCTGCTCTCAGGGGAACGGAGACATCATATCCCTCCTTGCGGTCCCTCAGATTAAACCAGGTGGGCGGAGGGCATGGTTCCCCCTCATACTGTTCAGAGAACTCAGGCGCCAGCTCGGTGCGCATAAACATCTCAGCCAGTACGCCCACTGCGTTTAGTCCATGGAAACAGTTCACCACATGGGCTTTGGCCCCCTGTACCAGCACCGCGGGCATGGTCTTTCCCACGGAACCGATATACACCTGCTGCTTCCCCTCCTCATTAAAGCTGGGCTCCAGATCCAGCAGGCATGCATATTCCAGTCCATACTCTTGCAAAAGACCTGTAAACAGCGGAATGGAGCCCCGCATCCCGGCGGAATATGCCTCCTCATCCGCCACCGCTGCAAAAAGCAGGCACCCGGGCAGCTGCGGATGCTCCAGCATCAGCCGGCCATACCAATCCATAAGTGCCATGGCAATGGCCAGTCCCCCCCTTCATATCGTTCACGCCTCTTCCAAACAGCCATTCACCGGACTCCAGATCCTCCCTGGCTTCCCTGGGAAGCATTGCCGCCAATGCTTCCAACTGGCTTTTGCCGGCGCGTTTCCACGCCTCCACATCATAGGCAAAAGATTCAAAACTGCCGTACTCCCGGGTATCTACTACATCATAGTGGCCTGTGAGTATAATGGTCCTCCCCGTGCTCCCCTTGATCAGCCCATAGGGTGTGGTCCGTTTCAGGTGATCCCCCTTAAGCGCATAGCTTCCCGCCATCTGGGGATGGGCTGCAAAATAGGGCTGGGCATTCAGCTCCGCCTCTATATAATCCGCTGCCGCCCTCTCATATTCCGTATCAGACACGCTGGGAATCGCCACCAGTTCTTTCATATACCGGTAAATTCTGTCCTTTATTTCCACCACATCCGCCTCCATGTCACCTAAACCAAAACAACTGTTTTACACCGGATCTTCACATCCGGTCATCCTCTTTCCAATAAACGCTCCTCTAATCATAGCAGTTTACTGGGTATTGTCAAGATGTAAGAGGGGGATTAAAAGAGCGGATAGAGATTCATTGCCGCCAAAAAAGGAAGAGACTGGAACCGCTGCCCAAAATACAGTCCCTGCCTCTTCTCTGTTTTTATCTCTCTTTCCTGTTTTATCTCTCTTCTCTGAAATACGCCAGTCCCAGGCTCTGGGGCGGCTGGTACTCCCTCTTCTTTCTAAGGCTGGTGATCACCAGCACCACAATGGTGACAACGTAGGGAAGGGCTTTAAAAATTTCCTGCGCCCCTCTGTCCAGTCCCGGAATATACAGGTACAGGATGTACAGGCCTCCAAACAGGATGGAACCCCAGATGGCATTCACCGGCTTCCACAGTGCAAATATAACAAGGGCAATGGCCAGCCATCCCCTGTCGCCGAATCCGTTGTTGGTCCAGGTTCCCCCTGAATACTCCATTACAAAATACAATCCGCCCAGACCGCTGATCCCGCCCCCGATGCAGGTTGCCAGATACTTGTAGGCAGTGACATTGATACCGGCCGCATCAGCTGTTGCCGGGCTTTCGCCCACGGCCCTGAGGTTAAGTCCCTTCCTTGTCTTGCTAAGGAAAAATGCAAGTGCAATGGCCAGAAGGATTGCCAGATATGTGAGAAATCCGTAGGAGAACAGCACCTGCCCCACCACTCCCAGTTTGGAAAGCCCGGGAATGGGCGTCTTGTAGGCCGCGCCAGTGACAGCCACGGAAATCTGTCCCACGCCTCCTGCCAGCTTTGCCAGGGAACCGCCGAAAAAGTTGCCGAATCCCACGCCAAATGTGGTCAGGGCCAGGCCGGTTACGTTCTGGTTTGCCCGCAGCGTGATGGTCAGTACGCTGTACACCAGGCCTCCCAGGGCCGCGCAGGCAAATGCGCAGAAAAAGGAGATCAAAAGCCCCACAAACCCATTGGGCGTCTCCACTGAATTTTCATATAAAAATGCGCCGATCAGGCCGGCAATACCGCCCATGTACATCATTCCCGGAATACCCAGATTCAGGTTTCCCGATTTTTCCGTCATGATCTCCCCCAGGGCGCCGTACAGGATCCCGATCCCCTGCCCAATGGCCTTTTGTATAAATATAACTAAAAATCCCATATTCTCATCCTCCCTTCTAAACCGTCCGGTCTTTATGCCTGCCGCGCACAGCTACCCTGTAATTGATAAAGAACTCACAGCCCAGAATAAAGAACAGGATGATACCTGTTATGACATCAGAAGCATTTTCATTCAGATTAAACTGGGAAGCGATCTGCCCCGCTCCCTTTTGCATGAACACCAGGAAAAATGAAACCAGGATCATGGCAAACGCATTAAACTTGCTGAGCCAGGAAACAATGATGGCCGTAAAGCCCCGTCCCCCCGCCGTGCTGGTGGAAATGGTGTGGCTTGCGCCGCTGACAATGATAAATCCGGCAATTCCGCAGATGGCGCCGGATAAGGCCATGGTCCGCAGGATCACCTTTTTTACATTGATCCCCGCGTACCGGGCCGTATTCTCGCTCTCGCCCACAACAGCGATCTCATACCCCTGCTTGCTGTATTTCAGGTAAATGAACATGGCCAGGGTCAATGCCAGCACAATGACCAGGTTCCAGCCGTAATCCAGCCCGAACAGCTTTGGAAGCCAGCCGCCCTGGGTGGAGGAATTGATGGTACCCACTGAATTGGAGCCCTTGGGGTTCTCCCAGAAAATGATACAGTAGGTGATCACCTGCATGGCCACGTAGTTCATCATCAGGGTAAATAATGTCTCATTGGTATTCCAGTAAGCCTTAAAAAATGCCGGGATCGCTGCCCACACCATGGCGGACAGGGCGCTGCCCAAAAGCATCAGCGGAAACAGCACAATGGCGGGAAGGGAGTTTCCCAAGTAGATCATCATGGCAGCGGATGTAACGCCCCCGATCAGTACCTGCCCCTCGGCGCCAATGTTCCAGAACCGCATCTTAAATGCGGGCGTGATACCGATCGCAATGCACAAAAGCACCAGGGTATCCCTGATGGTCATCCAGATACGCCTTTTGGTGCCCACTGCACCGTCAATAATCCCTTTATATACCTCAATGGGATTCAGCCCGGTAAGAGCAAATATGACACCGGCACAGACCACCAGCGCCAGAATAACGGCAGCCAGCCTGATCAGCCATGCCTTCCATGGCTCAATCCCATCGCGCTTGGATATATGCATCAGAGGTTCCCTTGTGGATACTGCGGTTATCTCCTTACTCATCTAAGCCACCTCCTACCTTTGTCATCATCAGGCCCACTTCTTCCTTAGTTGCCGTCCGGCCGTCCACAATGCCGCTGATCCGGCCGCCGCACAGCACCAGGATCCTGTCGCACAGCTCCAGCAGAACGTCCAGGTCCTCGCCCACACAGATCACAGCAGCCCCCTGCTGCTTCTGCTCATTGAGAAGATGGTAGATTGTATAGGAAGAATTGATATCCAGTCCCCGGACCGGATATGCCACCATCAGCACCTTGGGGTTGGAGGAAATCTCACGCCCCACCAAAACCTTCTGCACATTGCCTCCTGACAGCTTGCGCACAGGCGTGGAAACCCCCGGTGTCACCACCTCCAGTTCCTCTATAATATGTTCAGCCAGGGTCTTGGGCGTTTTCCTGTCGGCAAAAAACAAACGCCCCTTCCTGTATCCCCTGAGCATCATGTTGTCCGTCATGTCCATGGAGCCCACCAGCCCCATGCCCAGCCGGTCCTCAGGCACAAAGGAAAGCTTTACTCCCAGCTTGCTGATAGCCGCAGCGCTCATGCCTGCCAGGTTCTTTTCCCCTCCCTCGGGAGGGTAGTAGGTGATGGCGCCCGATTCCATATGCATAAGCCCTGCAATGGACTCCAGCAGTTCCTTTTGCCCGCTTCCCGCGATCCCCGCTACTCCCAGTATTTCCCCGCTGTAAGCAGTAAAGGAAGCCTGGTCCAGGGTCTTAACCCCTTCCTTGCCCACGCAGGTGACACCCGATACCTCCAGACGTTTCTGCGGGTTCACCGGCATTGGCCGGTCAATGTTAAGGCTTACCCTTTTCCCAACCATCATCTCGGTAAGGGATTCCTCCGTAGCTTCACTGGTCTGTACGGTCCCTATGTACTGTCCCTTGCGCAGGACGGAAACACGGTCGGACAGCGCCAGCACCTCGTGAAGCTTATGGGTGATGATGATAATGGAATGGCCTGCCTGGCGCATATTGCGCAAAACTGCAAAGAGCTTGTCCGTTTCCTGGGGCGTCAGCACAGCGGTGGGCTCGTCCAGGATCAGGATATCCACTCCCCGGTACAGAAGCTTGACGATTTCCACGGTCTGTTTCTGGGACACGGACATGGTATAGATCTTCTGGCCGGGATCCAGGTCAAAGCCGTATCTGGCTGTGAGCTCATTGATCCTGGCAGTCACGCCTTTCATATCCAGGACCTCTTTGCCTGCCAGACCAAGGATGATGTTCTCCGCCGCTGTCAGGACATCCACCAATTTGAAATGCTGATGGATCATGCCGATCCCCAGTGTAAAGGAATCCTTGGGGGAACGGATGGTCACCTCGTTTCCATTTACAAATATCTGTCCCTCATCCGGATAATAGATCCCTGAGATCATGTTCATGAGAGTGGTCTTCCCACTTCCGTTCTCGCCCAGAATGGACAGTATCTCTCCCCGCTTAACGGAAAGACATACCTTGTGGTTTGCAGTAACCTTGCCGAATCGTTTTGTGATGTTTTTCAGTTCAATTGCATATGTTTCGCTCACCCGGCAGACCTCCATTTTCTTCTATTTTCTTGCGTATCCTCTTCCATCTGAAATAAAACCAAAAGAAACTTTCTTACTATACAGGAGAAAATCTCTTTTCACTTTATTTTCCATGGTTCATTGCTTCGTGGAAAAAAGCGGAGCCAATGGCGTGGCTCCGCTTTTACAGCCCAATTGATCCCCAGCGGGAATTTAGTTGTCAATTGTCTTGATTCCATCGATCAGGATATCGAAGGCAGGAGCAGACGCAAACTCTGACTCATGGAAATATCCATCGGAAATGTATTCGATATCACTGCCATCCTTCTTGTAGGTATCCAGTGTCTTGCCATCCTGGGTCCAGGTTGAGGTATCAAATACGTGAAGCTCGCCGGATGCCAGCTTAAGTTCCACTTCCTCTACCTTTTCCTTGGTTCCCGGGGCAACAGCAGCTTCATTCAGTTCAGTGATAAGAACAGCGCCGTCAGAGAAGCCCTTGCACCAGTCTACCGGGATCTCGGTTCCATCCAGGACATGCTTTACAGCCTCGGTCACATATGCGCCCCAGTTGTTGGAAGCGGATGTGAGAGCCTGCTTGGGAGCGGTTGCGATCATGGAAATGTTGTAGCCTACACAGGGAACGCCGGCTGCCTCACAGGCAGTAGGTGCGCCGGTGGTATCCGCATGCTGGCTGATCAGCACACATCCATCGGAAATCAAAGCATCTGCAGCCTCTTTCTCCAGATCAAAGCTGGCCCAGCTGTTGGTATACTTAACTTCCATGGTGGCATCCGGGCATACGGAACGCACGCCCAGGAAGAAGGATGTATATCCGCTGATAACCTCAGCATATGGATAAGCGCCCACATATCCGATCTTGCAGGCATCCTTGGCCACTGTGCCGTCCTCGATCATCTGGTTCAGTTTAAGGCCTGCAACCACGCCTGACACGTAACGAGCTTCATAAATAGATGTAAAATAGTTATGCATATTGCTCAGACCGCTGGAAGCCGCCTGGAAACCGGTAGCATGGCAGAACTGAACCTCAGGATACTCCTTGGCTGCCTCGATCACATAGGACTCATGTCCAAAACTGTTGGCAAATACGATCTGGCATCCCTGGTCTGCCAGGTCCATGGCTGCATCCTTGGCTGTCTCATCCTCTGGAATGTTCCACTTAACAATGATCTGATCGTCAGACAGGCCCAGTGCCTCCTTCATCTCCATGGCGCCGGCATAGTGGGCAGCTGTATATCCCTCATTCTCATCGCCTATGTAGACAAAACCAACCTTCAGATCTTCCTTGGCCACACCGCCCGCAGGCGCTGGTTCCGTGGCCTCTGTCTCAGCCCCGCCTGCTGCCGCAGATGACTCCACTGCTGCTGTGGTGTCCGGTGCCGCTGTGGTCTCCGCTGTCTTGGATCCGCCGCAGGCTGCTAATGACAGTGTCATCACACCGGCCAGGGCCACGCTGACAAACTTACGTAATTTCATAGTACTCTCCTCCATGAAGTGTCGCGTACGATCGGAGGTTCCGAAAGTACACTGTAATTTTAGGGTCAGACCCTGTTTGAACATCCATCTCCGCCGTCTGTCCATCCTGCTTTGCGGTATATTCAGCCAAAATTCAGGCTGCATCCCTTGCTATGCGTCCTTTATTTGGTTCAAATCTCCCACAAACAGAAAACATATCTGACGGAAAACAATGATCAAACACGCTCCGGGACCGAAAATACGTCAGGTTCTGACAGTGCCGCAATACTATACAAAGCCGTACCATCTTCTTCCTGACGCTCCATCGCTGTCCTACCCTGTTAAAAGTAACACAAATACGTAGTTAAGTATATCACTTTTTCCATCATTGTCAATATTAACCAGTAATTTCAACCTATTTTTACACAATAAAGTACATCCACTTTGATTTATCAGCAATCCCCACTCATATTCTTAAGCTACACTTATATTTCAGGCTTGGTCCCGCCCGTTTTCGCAAAATACCTCGCACATAATTCCGGCTCCCAAACGGAACCCATGGCTGAATGTATGGGATTTCTCCATGAAAGTCAGCTCCAGGTAATGCTCCATCAGAGTGTCAAACTCAGCCCTCATATCCTCATCCAGCCGTTCCGTGAAACGTTCCATCTCCTTCAATGATTCCCTGCACATTTCATCATATTCCTCACAGCCCTGTATCACACTGTCCGCGGGGTGCAGCTCTCCTGCATAAAGCATGTCCAAAATTTTACCCATTCCTTATTCCTGCCTTTCATCTGTCAGTATACGGCAGGGCCTGGCCCATCCTGTACTTGATCCCGTCTCTCTGCTGCCTCTCTCCTCATCCAAAATCCATCTTATCCATCATCTATTCCTACCCTCAATGGACAAAGGTAAATATATCCCCTGCCTGCTGAGGGTACCATCTGCTTATCTCAAGGCACAGATACGGAGCACATTCCAAACGCCCCCACCCTGTCTATGATTTAAGAATAACACAGCCCCGGGGCAAATGCAAATTTAAATTGCATCTGTCCCGGGGCTGCAATACAAGAATCCGTATTCAGGATCACGCTTCCTGCACCCTGTTAAAGATCTCCATAAATTCCTCGCCGGTAATAGTCTCCTTCTCCAGCAGATGGGCAGCTATCTCATGGAGCCTGGTTTCATTGTTCCGAAGGATATCCAAAGCCTTGGCATGCTGTTCTTTCACGATCTTAACAACCTGTTCATCTATGAGCCTGGCAGTCTCCGGCGCACAGGCCAGGGAGGTGTCACCGCCCAGATACTGGTTGTTTACAGTCTCCATGGCAACCATATCAAATTCATCCGTCATGCCGTACCGGGTGACCATGGAGCGGGCAATCCTTGTGGCCTGTTCAATATCATTGGATGCGCCTGTGGTGATGGAATGGAAAATGAGTTCTTCAGCCGCCCGTCCCCCTGTAAAGGTGGCGATCTTGTTCAGCGCCTCCTCCTTGCTCATGAGATACCGCTCTCCCTGTTCCACCTGCATGGTATATCCCAATGCACCGGATGTCCTTGGTATGATGGTGATCTTCTGCACCGGTGCGGAGTGTGTCTGGCAGGCCGCCACCAGGGCATGGCCAACCTCATGGTATGCCACGATCTTGCGCTCCTCCTGGGAGATCACGGCGTTCTTTTTCTGGTATCCCGCAATGACGGTCTCAACGCTTTCCTCCAGGTCCGCCTGCACCACGGCTCCCCTGCCCATTCTCACCGCTCTCAGGGCTGCCTCGTTAATGATATTGGCCAGCTCCGCTCCGCTGGCTCCTGCCGTTGCCCTGGCAATGGCATTGTAATCCACATCATCAGACATCTTCACATTTTGTCCGTGTACCTTTAAGATGGCTTCCCTCCCTTTCAGGTCAGGCAGTTCCACGGGCACTCTCCGGTCAAACCGGCCCGGACGCAGAAGGGCCTTGTCCAGGGATTCCGGACGGTTGGTGGCAGCCAGGATCACAACCCCCTTCTTGCCGTCAAATCCGTCCATCTCGGTCAGAAGCTGGTTCAGGGTCTGCTCCCTCTCATCATTTCCGCCCATCCCGCCGCCGTCACGTTTCTTTCCAATGGTATCGATCTCATCAATGAATACAATACAGGGCGCCTTGTCATTGGCCTGCTTAAACAGGTCCCTGACCTTGGCCGCGCCCATGCCCACAAACATTTCCACAAATTCAGAACCTGATATGGAGAAAAAGGGCACATGGGCTTCACCTGCAACAGCCCTTGCCAGCAGCGTCTTACCTGTTCCGGGAGGTCCCACCAGAAGGGCGCCCTTGGGAAGGTTTGCGCCAATGTCCGCATACTTCTGGGGATTGTGCAGGAAATCCACGATCTCCTTCAGCGCATCCTTGGCCTCCTCCTCGCCCGCCACATCTGCAAATGTGATCCCTGTTTCATTTTCAGCATAAATCTTTGCATTGGACTTTCCAAAAGTCATGGCATTGTTGCCGCCCATGCGCTTGCTCATCATGCGTCCCATGATCTGTCCGATGATCACAAACATCAGGATGGGCGCCACCCATGACATCAGGAAACTCAGCAGCGGGGAAGCCTTTGTGGGAATCTCCCTTGTATAGTTTTCCACCTTTCCTTCCGACTTAGCTGTGTCCAGACGCTGGGCCAGATTATCACCCGGCACAGGGCCTGTCTTGTAAGTCACATTCCACTGCTGGTCCTTGGTGGAAAACTGGACCTGTGTCTCATCGCTGCTCATGTACACGTCTTTCACATTACCAGAATCCAGCTGTGTGATAAATTCACTGTAGGGAACCTCAATTGAGCGCTCCATCATGGGAAATACCAAGGCATTTAACACCATGACGATCAATATGACTAAAAAATAATAGTAGATAAACGGCTTTTTATTACCTGGGCCGCCGGCTGTTCTCTTGCCGTCTTCACTTGTACCCATATATGTTCTCCTTTTCTCTTCTCATACTCTGTGATGCGTCTTCCTACGCATCCCCGTATTTTTTGTTTCCGTTCACATGTAAGATAATACGAAATGCAAATTTTGTCAATGATTTATAGTAAATTTTTATTTACTTTTAATATTTATTGACATTTCTCCCGTTATGTGATAAAACGTGAAAAGAGGACTCACAGAGGAGGTAGTTACATTAATGACTGATCATACACCTGATTCCAGAACTGTGGGGGAACATTTCCTGGAATTTATCATCTCATTTTTTAACCTGGCAAAGGGCAGGTACCAGCAGCAGAACCAGATCAAGGCCAACTCCGTGGCCTTTCATGCCCTGGTGGTATTAAACCAGCCGGGCCGTCCGGCTCCCACCATGTCGGAGCTGGCCTCGGAACTGGAGATCACCAAACAGCAGCTGACCAAACTGGTCAATGACCTGGAGGAAAAGCAGCTGGTGGAAAGACAGCATGACCACAGGAACCGGCGCCAGGTCTATCTGACCATCACTCCCACCGGCGTCAGGATCGTGCAGCAGTTAAAGGAAGCCATGCTCAGCTGCACCATGGCCGGGCTTTCCGGCTTTACCAGGGAGGAGCTGTCTGAGATGGATGACTGCCTGGTAAGGCTTTCCGCCCTTTTAGACAAGTTCGACCCCCAGAAGCCCCAGGATATGGACTGCGGGGATTTCCCTCAGATATAGGATTTGCGAAATCTGACACAATATACAAAAAGGCCGCTGCCCTTGACCGGAAACATTTCTGCTTCCGGCCAAGGGCAGCGGCCCTGCTATATATGAAGTACCTGTTATGTTACAGCACCTTGCTGAGGAATGATTTCAGTCTCTCATTCTTAGGATTGCCGAAAAACTCTTCCGGCGCAGCTTCCTCCATGAAATACCCTTCATCCATAAACATTACGCGGTTGGCCACCTCCCTGGCAAATCCCATCTCGTGGGTAACCACCACCATGGTCATCTTTTCCTTGGCCAGATCACGCATAACGCTTAATACCTCGCCTACCATTTCCGGATCCAGGGCGGACGTGGGCTCGTCAAACAGCATCACATCCGGTTTCATGCACAATGCCCTGACAATGGCAATACGCTGCTTCTGACCGCCGGACAGCTGGCTTGGATACGCATGAGCCCTGTCGGCCAGGCCCACACGCTCCAAAAGCGTCATGGCCTCCGCCTCGGCCTCCTGGGCGCTTTTTCCCTGGAGCTTCATGGGAGCAATGGTCAGGTTCTTCATGATATCCATATGGGGGAACAGGTTAAATTGCTGAAACACCATGCCCATCTTCTGGCGGTGCTTGTCAATGTCTGTCTTGGGATCCGTTATATCGGTCCCCTCAAAATAGATCTGGCCCTGTGTGGGTTCCTCCAGAAGGTTCAGACATCTCAGGAACGTACTTTTGCCCGAACCGGAAGGGCCTACCACAAACACCACATCACCTTTGTATATATTTACATTGATTCCCTTTAATACATGGATGTCGCCAAAGCTTTTACCCAGATTCTGTACCTGGATCAATGGCTCTCTGTTCAAATTACCGCTCATTCTGCCTTAACCTCCCTTCCAGGATCTGGATCAGTTTTGTAAATATCATGACAATGACCAGATACACAAGGGCTACCGCGATCAAAGGCATGAAAGCGCTGTATGTCCTGCTTCGGATAATATCGCCGCCCTTTGTCAGATCCTGGATGGCAATATAACCGGATACGGAGGTTTCCTTTAACAGGGAAATGAACTCGTTGCACAGGGTCGGGAGCACGGTCTTAAATGCCTGGGGCATGATGATGTACCACATGGTCTGTACATAGTTAAAGCCCAGACTGCGTCCTGCCTCCATCTGTCCCGCGTCAATGGACATGATACCGCTTCGGAATATCTCAGCCACATAAGCGCCTGAGTTGATGCCAAATGCCATAATGGCCACCAGCACCTTGTCGATCCTGGCACTGCCAAACACCACAAAGTAGATGATCAGCAGCTGTACCACCACGGGCGTGCCGCGGATTACGGTCAGATACACTTTGCAGATGGCATTTAACAGTTTCAGTTTGTGGGTCTTTTCATAGGTGGAGCGGATCATGCCCACAATGAAGCCCAGCACAATGCCCATAAGACAGGCAAACAGTGTGATAATCAATGTTGTCTTCAAACCGTCCGTGAGATATTTCCACCGGTTCTCAGAAACAAAGTTCAGGTAAAATGCATCTGTAAACGTATTCCACATGCTAATCGTCCTCTGCTCTTTCTTCTATAATAAATCGTAAAAACTGCCGCAGACTGCCGAAGACAGTACTGCGGCAGTCCGATACCGGCCAATCATGCCACTGCCGGCACCCTCATGTCGTTATATCGGTCAATTATTCTGCCTTGATATACTTAGCAACGATCTCATCCAGAGTACCGTTTTCCTTCAGGGTCTTTAATGCGCCGTTGATCTTGTCTAACAGCTCTGTATTGCCCTTCTTTACAGCAATCGCATATTCCTCATCTGTAAAGGACTCCTCAAGGATCTTTAAGCCTTCGGTCTGTGCAACAAACGTCTTGGCAGGCTCGCCATCGATCACAACCGCATCGATTTTGCCCTGGCTTAATGCCTGAACAGCCTCAAAGCCCTTGTTGTAACGCTCTACCGTGGTGCCGTCTGCTTCCAGGTCAGATACATAGATGTCGCCGGTGGTTCCAAGCTGAACGCCTACAATCTTGCCTGCCAGGTCATCCGGGGAAGCAATCTCGCTGTCCTCTTTTACAATTACCTTCTGGGATGCCTTTGCATAGGTATCGGAGAAGTCTACGGACTGCTTGCGGTCCTCTGTAACAGTCATGCCTGCCAGGCCCATATCAGCCTTACCGGAAGTGATCTCAGGAATAATGGAATCAAATGCAATATCTTCAATCTCCAGTTCCATGCCCAGTTCGCCTGCAATTGCCTTTGCGATCTCCGCATCAATACCAACGATCTCGCCGCCGTCATGGTACTCATATGGCGGGAACTCTGCATTAGTAGCCATAACCAGAACACCGCCGGCTGCCTCTGTCTCAGCTGCCTCAGCTGATGTCTCTGCGTTTTCAGCTGCCGTTGTATCTGCTGTATCTGCTGCCGTTGTGTCTGCTGCTGTAGTTGCTGCAGTGGTTTCTTTTGCACCGCCGCCGCATGCGGTCAGGGAAGCTGCCATAAGTGCTGCCATGGTCAGAGCTATCATTTTCTTCTTCATAATTACTCTCCTCTTTTCTTTTATGCATGAAAATGCATAACTATAAAAATATTTAACATTTTATATTATAATGCATTTTTTAAGTTTAGCAAGAGGAAAATGCGGGAATTAGCAAAGAATTTCCTTTCAGCCTTCCAGGCCGGCTCTGCGAAGAGCTGCACAGAGCAGATGCTTGGCCAGCACCGCGGTAGTCACCGCACCCACGCCGCCAGGTACGGGTGTAGCCATGGAAGCCGTCTCTGAAATGGAATCAAAATCCACATCCCCACACAGCTTACCGTTCTCATCCACATTGATCCCCACATCGATCACAACCGCGTCACGGCCCACATACCGGCTGTCCAGCATTTTGGCACGGCCTGCGGCGGCTACAAGGATCTCTCCGTCACGGCAGGTTGCTTCCAGTTCCCTTGTCCTGGTGTGGCAAATGGTAACGGTTGCATTTTCTTTCAGCATCAGCATGGACAAGGGGCGGCCAACCACCATACTGCGGCCCACGATCGTCACACGCTTTCCTGTAATAGGGATATTGTTTGCTTTCAGCACCTCAATAACCGCCTCCGCGGTACAGGGGGCAAATCCCGTGCTGTCTCCTGCAAACACCTTTGCGATGTTGGACGGGGAGATGCCGTCCAGGTCTTTTGAAGGATCGATCATCTTCTCAATGTCGGCTTCCACAATCTGTTTTGGCAGGGGGCGCAGCAGCAGGATCCCTGTCACATCCTCATCACGGTTGATCTTATGAAATTCCTGTTTAAACTCCTGGTCCGACACATCTTCCGGGAACACATAGGACTGTACCCTGAGTCCGAAGCTCTCCATCTTTTTTGTGGCGCCCCGCTCATATGACATGTCGTCCGGCCGCTCTCCCACCCTGACAATTGCAAGTTTCGGCACATGCTCTCCCAGCCGGGAAAGCATCTGTGCGGCCTGCTCCTTAATCTTGGCAGAAACCTCTGCCCCCTTTAGTATCTCCATTGTTGTCTCCTTCCTGTTGCCAACTGTTCACTCCAAAACGTGTCTGCATTTTACCGTTTCTCACTTCAGCTGTTCCAAAACCCCGGCATAGATCCGGTCCGCCCTGGCTGTTCCCTCTTCGATCAACCGCTCTGCCCTGGCATTCAGGTCCTCTGCCTTATCCCTGTTCTTCATGGACTTCGTATTGATATACACATTCATCACGGCTCCCAGGACCGCGGTGCGGATAAACTGCACACCCACTCCCACGTCACTGATTGCCAGCCGGCTTCCCTTTTCCCCCAGGACTTCCAGGATATCCAGCATTTCCACTGCCCGTTCCATGATCTCCAGCGGAACACAGCTTGCGTCCAGCAGGCGTTCTTCCATCACCTTTTCCTTATAAGCCTTTTCCTCCGGCGTGGCGGAAGGAAGGCTGTAGCACTGGGCCAGTGGGGCAAACACCTCTGCATCCCTGTCTGCCAGGGCCACAAACTGGGCCTGCATCTTTTCCATCCTGGATAGAAGCCCCTGTATCTCTTCCTCCACATCCGCATACTTTTTCTTTCCAATGGTCAGGTTTCCCACCATCCGGCCAAGGGCATTGCCCAGGGCCCCTGCCAGGGCCGATGCCCCGCCGCCGCCCGGCACAGGCTGTTTAGAGGACAGTACCTCCAGAAATGCTTCTATTGTCTTTTGTTCTACCATACTGACGACCTCCTGCGTTTTATCAATGTTATTCCGTACTGCTCCATGCACTACTTCCCGGGGCGTGCCGCCCTATACGATTTTGACCCCCATCAGCTTTGCCAGCTCCGCTGCCTGAAAAAGGTTCACCTTGACACCTGAAAGTTCCGTGTACTGGTCTGATACCATTATATTGTCAATGGTGCAGTCTGACAAGTCCATTCCTTTTAAGGGTGTTCTGAAAAAATCCGTCTGAGTCAGATCTGTTTTGGAACACGTTGTTTTCTTGAATTTTACCTCGGACAAAAAGGACTCCCTAAGGCAGCAGCAGGTGATCTCACAGAATTCCCAGTATGCCGTGGAAAAATTGGCATAGCGGAACTGGCATTCCTGAAACGTCACCCACTTGAAGCTGGAATTGGTAAACCGGCTTCCGTCCCCTTTACAGCCCTTTGCCTTTGTGTTTTTCCAATAGCTGTCCCCAAAGGTACAGTTGGAAAAATCGCAATTGTCAAATAAGACATTGCAGAAGGATGCCCCTGTAAAATCACAGTCCGTGAACCGGCATCTTACAAAGGTGACCGTGTCAAATTCCACCCGCTGTCCCTTTGCCTCCTCTGCAACCTCATCCGTGTATTTCTGATTCTCCACAGGGCATTCCTCAAGGGCTGCCTGCACAATGTCATTTAAAAGCATATGTTTCCTTTCATTATTATTCATTCGCCTTGGCGCACAGCTTCTCCACATCCAGGCGTATGACCGCAGTGCGCCGAAGCATTGCGTCAGGATATTCCCAGGTTCCGGTTCCGGACATATGCTTCATGATACAGTCCAGTCCGTGCCGTTTCTCCTCCGGATCCTCCACCACAGCGATCCTTCCCTCCCCCACAATACTCCGGTAGCGGAATGAGAAACCGCAGGCCGCATCCGCCCTCACCAGTTCATGTGCCGTGTCCATCTCAAAACCGGCACATCCGTTTTTGCGGATCAAGTCCATTTTCCTTCCCTCCGCCGCGCCATGAAAGTATAATACATTGCCCGCACTGTCATATCCAAAATTTACAGGCACGATATATGGGCACCTTCCGTCAGCCAGCGCGATCCTGCAGCATTGACACTCCCGTATGATCTTAAGGATGCTGTCCCTGTCCGCTATCTCCCGTTCTTTTCTTCTCATTTCCATCTTTATTCCTCCAAAATTTCCTCAAAGGTATTCTGCATCAGGGAAAGAAAGCTTTCTCCGTGGGACTGCTCGTGAAGGGACCTGCCCCCGTATCGTTCATAATACAGTTCACTGTCCCAGTCAATCCGTATGCCTTTAATAAACCGGTCCGTATGATCCATGTCAAACTGCTCCTTATTCCGGCGCCCTTCAGCACGCATCCGGCCTTCAAACCTGGACCCATGCCTTGCTGCCGCCGCTCTTTTCCTTAACCACCACGATCTGGCGCTCGATCCGTTCCTTTAACTCGGACACATGGGAAATGATCCCCACCAGGCGCCTTCCCTCCGCCAGATCCCCCAGGGCTTTCATGGCAAGGTTCAGGGTATCCTCATCCAGGGATCCAAAACCTTCATCCACAAACATGGTATCCAGACGGATCCCCCCTGCCGCTGACTGGATCTCGTCTGAGAGCCCCAGGGCAAGAGACAGGGATGCCTGGAAGGATTCCCCGCCGGACAAGGTCTTGACGCTCCGCTCCGTGCCATTGTAATGGTCTATTACATTCAGCCCCAGGCCGCTCTTTCCCCGGTTGTCCTCCTCAACACAGCGTTTCAGCTCATATTGGCCGCCGCTCATGACCATGAACCTGGTGTTGGCCCTGGCTATGATCCTCTCAAAATATGCCATCTGGACATAGGTTTCAAAGGTGATCTTTTCTTTGCCTCCCACTTCCCCTGAAGCGGTATCGGACAGGGATTTCACCCAGTTCCATTGCTGCTGTATCTCCTCCATGGCATCCTTCTGCCTCATGATCCGGCTGAATGCCATGCGGTTGGTCTCCAGGCGGTGGTGGACCCGGCTTCGTTTTTGTTCCAATGCCTCCAGCTCTGACTTGGCGGTGTTCTGAGCCTGGGATAACCGGGCCATCCGGTTCTGCAGATCCGTGACCGCATCTCCTGCCGATTCCGCGCCCTCCGGTTGTTTTGTCTCCCCCGGCTGTTTTATATCCTTGCCCGCGTCTGCCTCCCCCGGTTGTTTTATATCTTCCAGCTGTGCCCGCAGGGCCTCTGTCTTGGCCTGGGCATCCATGGCTGTGCGGCTTCGTTCATTGTACTGCATTTCCGCCTCTTTGTATGCCTGCTCCATCTGCGCCAGGACGCCGCGCTTGTGGGCCAGCTCTGCCTGCGCCTGGTCCCTGTCCTCAAATGGGAGAGTTTCCGCCAGTTCCTTCAGCTGGCGGTCCAGGCCCTTTTGGAATTCCTGGGCTTCTATGAGAAGCTTTTGGGCATTCTGCCTTTTCTCCCCGGCATCCTCCATGGATTTTCTGCGTCCTGCCTTACCCTGTTCCAGTTCTTCCTTTCTGCGGACCCGGACTTTGGTGTCAGCCACCCGCCTTCGGCCGGCATCCTCCTGCCGTATTAGCTGTCCTTTCAGCTCACCTAACATTTCCTCCCATGTTCTCAGAAAATGCTGCCCCAGTCCTCCCTGCCGCTCCCCTGACTCCGCCTGTGACAGACGTTCCCTCCACGAATCCTTCCATGAACTCACTTCAAGGTCTATCTGCTGACGCATCCTGGTATAGCGGGTCTGAAGGCCTCCTGCCAATTTCCCTGCTTCCAGGCTCATGGCCGATGCGGTCCTGTTCTTTTCCTCAGACTCTTTTGCAGCCTGGTCCACCCGTTCCTTTGTCACATCTTCCCCCACCCCCGCAAACGGGGCCGGAGACGGATGGGACACGGAACCGCACACCGGGCAGGGGCTTCCATCCGTCAGTTCCCTGGCCAGGATCCCCGCCTGGTTGTCCAGAAATTTCTGGTAAATGCTTCTGTAAGCAGCATCCGCCTTCCGCCGCTCCTCATCTGCCCTTTTGTATCTTTCCTGGGCCTGCTCCAGACACTGTTTTTCCCTGTGATACTCTTTGAGCTCCGTGTCCAGTGTCTCCACGCGAGCCCTGTAATCCGCCAGCTTATCCATGGCAGCCTGGGCGGCCTGATATTCCTCGCCTGCGTGTTTTAATGCCTCCAGCTCCGCCTCATCCTGGGCCAGGCGCCTGCGCCATTGATCTTCCTCCTTACAGGCGGTAAGCACAGCTTCCTCAAGCTTCACAATACGGCTGTTCCATGACCGGATGCTGCCTGTCAGTTCATCATACTGGACATAGGATTTCATGGCCTCCTCCATTTTGGAGATGGATCCGATCAGACTGTCCCGCTCCTTTTGGCGCCCTTTCTCCCTTTCATACAGCTCTCCGGCGGCTTTCAAAAGAGGTGCATTTTCCTCCGCAGTCTTTCTGGCTGAATCTAAATCCAGAAGAATACGGACCGCTGACTGGGCCCTGCCCAGCAAAAGGCCCAGGGTGGCCATTTCCTCCCGCACTTCCTTCATCCGGTCATCCGCACCGGCCTCCTCCCGGCTGTCCGCATCGATCATCTGCTCCAGAATCCCCAGCATCCCCTCCAGGCTTCCCTGCTGCGCCTCCTTCCAGCGGATCGACAGGTCCTCACGTTCTTCATGAGGCATCACTCCGCCGGTATACTGTTCAATGCTTTTCCTGCTGTCCAGATACTGGCCGTACAGGCCTTTTGCCTGCTCCTTCAGCTTTTCCTGGAACTGCTGGTAAGGGCGTGTCCCAAAAATTTCCCGGAATATCAGTCCCCGGTCCTCAGTCTTGCCTGAGAGGAGACGTGAAAAACTGCCCTGGGCCAGCATGGCGATCTGTGAAAACTGCTCCCTGCTAAGGCCCAGAAGCCGCTCCGTCTCCTGGGTCACTGCCTTATCCCCGGTAATGACCCGGCCGTCCGGCATATACAGAACTGCATCCGGCTTTTCCCTTGTCTCGCCCTCGCCCCTCTGCTTTGCACGCATGTATTCGGGATTCCGCCGCACCAAATACTCCAAACCGTTATATAAAAATGCCATTTCCACAAATGTCCGTCCATCCATGGGTGCATATTTGCTTCTCAGCATCCTGGGCCTGCGGCTCTCACCGCTGGCATTTCCATAGAGTGCAAAGGTGATGGCATCAAAGATTGTAGTCTTTCCGGCGCCTGTATCCCCTGTAATAAGATACAGCCCCCGGTCCCCAAGGGCCTCCATATCCAGTTGTATCTCTCCCGCATATGGCCCGAATGCGGATATGGTCAGTTTTGTCGGTCTCAATTTATGTCCTCCCAGATCCCTTCCATCAGCTTCCTGGAATATTCTTCCTGTTTTCCGCTCATGGGCTGGTTATTCTGAAGCTCATAAAGCTCCCCAAACAGTTCCATGGGAGACTTGTGTATCTCCCCCGCAGTGTCCACGGTCTGCCCGGCCCTGGTACGCCGGTTGTCGTAATCCAGTTTCATTACATTGGGATAAATGGACCGCAGCTTTCCAATGGCATCCAGTATATCCTCCTCATCCGTCAATGTAATGTGCAGGTAATCATCCGTGGCGGTCCCTGCATAGAATCCCCGGTCCGTAACCTGGCTGTAGCTGCCTTTGATCTCCCTCATGTCGTGAAGTGGATGAAGGGGCCTGACGGAAACGGAAACATTCCCCTTTTCAAACAGTTCCACCACGGTCACTGATTTCTTATGTCCTGCCTCTGAAAAAGAATACTTAAGAGGCGTACCGCAATAGCGCATGGTCTCCCGCCCGATCTTCTGGGGGCCGTGTATGTGCCCCAGGGCCACATAGTCAAAATCCCGGAACAGGTCTGCACTGACCTGTTCCAGTCCTCCTATGGACAGTTCCTCAGAATCACAGGCCGAAGCACCCATCACAAACTGGTGAGCCATCAGTATGTTCCGTTCGTCTGCAGAAAAGCCTTCTCCGGTTATGTTTTCCAGCACACACCTTACCGCATGGTCAAAGGTCTCTGCCTCCCGGCCGGGATAGCACCGCCTCACAACCGCAGGCTTTACAAAGGGAAGCATGTACACGGATACGCTTCCATATTGGTCATTCATCCGCACCGGCTCCACATGCCCGTCAAACACAGGCGACATGTACACGCCCCGTCCGGCCATAAGCTGCGCCCCGAAGGCCAGACGCTCGGGACTGTCGTGGTTTCCGCTGATCACAAACACAGGCATATTCCGGTCCGCCAGACTGGTAAGAAATGCGTCAAAAACCTGCACTGCCTCGGCAGGCGGCACCGGTTTATCATACACATCCCCGGCAATCAGCACGCCATCCGGCTTTTCCTGGTCTATTATGGACAGGATTTCCTTTAATATATATTTTTGATCCTCCAGCATAGGGAATTCATTGACCCGCTTTCCAATGTGCAGGTCTGAGAGGTGGATAAACTTCATTTGGATCATTTCCTTTCCGGATTCATTTCTTCCGTTGCCATTCACAGGTGCCCTGGGAACAGCTACTTCTTCCATCATCATATCATAAAATCCTGGATTCCGGGTAGAAATTTCCTCACCCCTGTGTTACACTTGTGGCGAGGTGAATATAAGATGAATCCAATGCTATTATTACAGCTGAAACCAGCCTGGGAACAATTTAAGACCAATCATCCCAAGCTTATGAACTTTGTAAAAGCCGCTTCCAAAGACGGCTTTATGGACGAAGGTACCCTGATCGAGATCAGCATTACCAACAGTTCAGGCAAGACCATTGCCTCCAATGTGCGCGTGAAACAGGAGGATCTCACATTTCTCACCACGTTCAAAAGCGTGCTGGAGGACGAGTAAAGGCGGGGATATCCCCGCCTTACAATTCAGATGCTATAAATACTCCCCGCAAAATACGGCTATCTGCCCCAATATCTCCTCCTCATCGCTGCCATCCACCAAAAATTCCAGTTCATCTCCCTGATTGGCATACAGGTTCATGACGGAAAACACTTCCTTTCCGTTTGCCCTGCGTTCTTTGTTCCTGACCTCTACGGTACTCTCCGCATCACGGCATATCTTTGCCAGATATACGGCGATCCTGGCGTGGAGCCCGTCCCTGCTTATGATCAAATGTTTATATGTTTCCATAAAACCTTCTTTCCAGTATCGCCTCAATAAACTCCTCATACGTGTTGCTCTGCAGGACCTTATCCAGGTTCTGATACTCCAGCAGAAGGACGATCAGATTGTCGAATATTTCATGGAACAGCTCCCGGTCCTCCCTGTTAATGGCAAACAAAAGCACCACATTTACCATATGCTCGGCCCACGCAATAGGTTTATCGCTGAGCAGGATATACATCCCAGTCCTGTTGGCATCCATTTTCAGGGAATGGGGAACCGCCAGCCTTCCAAATGCAGTGGAGGAATGGGCCTCCCGATCCTCCACCTCGTGGATGAACTCCCCATCCACATATCCCTGTTCCTCCAATGCCCTGATCATGTAGGCCAGGGCCTGCTTCTGATTCCCGATTTCTCCGTTTTTGCAGAACAACTCAGGGGAGGTGATCTGCATAAGCATTTTTCTCAGGCGCTCCAGCTTCTTCGCCTGTTTAACCTCGGAAATTTTCCTGCGTATGGATGACAAGTCCCGCTCAGGTAAAAATGGATTGACCTGAACCACATGGTCCCACTGCGCCGGGTCCACTGCAATGGTAGAGATGATCATATCCTCGCGTTTTGCCATGGACAGTTCAGACGGCTTTGTCACCACTGTCTTGATCACCAGATCCTCCGAGAAGCTGCCTGCAATCTTCTCCATCATAATATCCGCCATATCGTAATACTGGGGAGACAAAAGGATACACCCCAGCTTGTCCTTCTGGTTTTCATAGGTTTCCAGGTTTCCGCCAATGTGAAGGGCAATATAGGCGATCTCATCCTCGTCCACCTTATATCCGGTCAGCTGGCTGAGGCAATTGGCCACACCCACCGCACATTCAAATATAAGAGGACAGGAATTTTTAATATGCTCTGTCAAAGGATTCTTAGTCGTATATTGATTTTCCATCCTACGAAGCAGGTTGTGGATATGTATGGTGAACTTGACGACAAACTCATCATTTTCCGTATCAATAAAATAATTTTCATTCAGGTACACTAGGACCCGGTCCACTATGTCCAGGCATTCCGGTTCAATAAATTCCCTGATATTCTCATGGTTCAGCATATCATAATCCACCTTCATCAGATGGCTGATGAGCAGAGAGGTAAGCTCCTCGATCTCCTGCTCCGTAAACCGGATGGAAAACGCCTGCTCAATCCGGTCTGCAATCTGTTCCGAAAGCTCCATCTCCCGTATGCCGTACCGGCGCCGTTCAGCCATATGGGTACGGAAAGTGCAGTTTTTTCTGATGCGGTCCATGCTGATTACCACATCCAGTATCAGATTGACCATGGCGTAATCATTGATAAAATAATGGTATTTTTTACACTCTGTCAGGATGATGTCTCTAAGCTCTTCCAGATCATAATCGGGAAATGCGTTCTGAACCACATCCAGGCTCAATATATTTTTATTGAATTCCTCATACAAAATGGAACTTAAAAGCCTTCGCTTATCCAGTTCCCGTCCTTCCATGGATACCTTCTGAGTCACCACATTGGCATATAGTCCATATTCCTTGAGCTTTTTCCTCACTTTGACCATGTCTTTTTTCAGGGTCTCGTAGCTTACAAATATCTTTTCGCTGATATCATAGAGGTCAATGCCCTGCCCCCCTTCACTGTCCCTGGTGAGAAGTTCTGTAATGATATAGTTAACCCGTTCTCCGGGAGTCTCGGGCACACTTCTTACCTGATGGGCCAGCAGTGCCTTTCCCCTCTCCCTCTGTATCATATATCCTTTCCTGGATCCTTCGATCAGATTATTCTCAAAATAATTGATTTCTCCTATATAGTTCTTTACACTGCGCTCCGATATATGAAGCTGAAGGGAAAGCTGCTTTGCAGTCTGCCATTCCTCCTGATTCACAAGGATCTTAATAAGCGCCAGATGTTTCTCCCTCATGTTTCTTTACCCCCGACTATCTGTTCAGCACCACAATTGCTCCCAGTATACAGATAACCCCTGATGCCCCGTAGAAATCCATGGATTCCCCCAGCACAGCCACTCCAAGAAAGGAGGCAACCGCCGGTTCTATGGATGCAATCACGGAAACTCTTCCGGCCTCCATATACTTAAGGGCCGTGTTGTAGGACAGGTATGAAAAAATATTACACACACAGGCTGATACCACAAGTACCACTCCCAGCTGCGGGTACTGACTTATACTATATACCATATGTTTCATATCTGCAAGAAAACATCCCGCTGCTGCGGCAGTTAAAAAGGCATAAAACAGGACTGTCAGAGGATGATACCGTTTCAGCAGCACCCCTGCCACAATACTGTACATGGCATATCCCAGTGCGGCACCCATGCCCCACAAAAAGGCGTCTGCCGGAAATGTCACCTTTCCCGACATGATCCCGGACACAAACGCACAGCCGGTAATTGCAAGTAAGACAGCCACCAGCTTTCTCGAGGAAAGTTTTTCTTTTAATACAGGCACTGCTATCAGGGTTACAAAAACCGGTGATGTATATAACAGTACTGCTGCTGCCGACATGGATGATCTCTCTATGGCAATTCCATAACTCACATTAAAAAACAGCAAACACAGGATTCCCGCCACCCCCAACCATATAAGGTCCCCCGCCCTAACCCTGAACAGGTTCCTGCCCCTGATCAAAAAACAGATTCCCAGGATCGCCGCTGCGATCACCATCCTGGATACGGTCAGTTCCAGAGAACGGATACCATAGCCTGAAACCACATTTACAAACAGGCCGATGGTGCCCCACATACAACCCGCCGCTGCCGCATACATAGCGGCTTTCTTTCTATTTCCACTCATGAAACTCCCTCTGAATTTCTCCCGAAGATGCGCGCTGAGGCACCGTCTCCTGTTGAGATGGTGCCTTCTGGCACTATAATTCTTCTCCGTTGCTCTCAATCACCTTCTGGTACCAGTAAAAGCTGTCCTTCCTGTAGCGTTGTCCGCTTCCATTTCCCTCATCATCCTGATCCACATAGATGAGACCATATCGTTTTTTCATCTCCGCCGATGAACAGCTTACAATATCCATAGGCGTCCACATCATATACCCTTTTAACGGTACACCGTCCGCAATCGCTTCCTTCATCTGGATCACATGCTGTCTCAAATAATCAATCCTATACGGATCGTGGACCGCACCATCCTTCTCCAGCCTGTCCACTGCACCGTAACCATTTTCCGTTATGTAAATGGGGACTCCCGGATATCTGTCGCTGTAATGGTTCAGGTTGACCCTGAGACCAATGGGGTCGATCTCCCAGCCCCACTCTGTTTTTTCCAGATAGGGATTGGTGCTCTTGTCCATGGGGGCATAGGTGTTTTTCAATGAATCATTGATCTTTGTATAATAATAGCTGGTGGACAGGAAATCCATGGGATTTTCCCTCAGCAGCCTTTCGTCCTCCGGGTCAATATGAATATTTATATGGTTTTCCTCAAAAAAGCGGAAGGCATAGGCCGGATAAGATCCCCTGAGCTGTACATCAGGAAAAAAATACTGCATCTGGTTCTTTCTCATATTAAAGAGCATATCTTCCGGTCTGCATGTGGCAGGGTAAGCCAGCTTATCGCTGAGCATGGTGCCCACCCGGATTTGACCCTTATATTTTCCGGCCAGTTCCTTTGCCCTTGCACAGGCCAGGAACTGGTGATGGACTCCCTGGTATTCTGCTTCCATAAAGTTTTTGGCCCGGTTTCCCAATATCCCCAGGGAATTAAATGTGGTCAGATTGATCTGGTTAAACACGATCCAGTATTTTATCTGGCCGTGATACCGCTCAAACAGGGTATTACAGTATGCTGCAAAAAAGTCCACCAGGCTACGGTTCAGCCATCCCCCGTACTTTTTTACCAGATGCACGGGCATCTCATAATGGGAAATGGTCATAAACGGCTCCATTCCATGGGAACGTATGGAGGTGATCAGCCTGTCATAATACCTCAGCCCTGCCTCATTGGGTTCCTCCTCATCTCCCTTGGGATAGATACGGCTCCAGTCAAAGGAGGTACGGAATGCTTTAAATCCCATCTCCTCCATCAGACCCAGATCCTCCTCGAACCTGTGATAAAAATCCACGCCGTGCTGCTTGGGATAATAGAGGCCCGGTTCGATCACAAGGAAATTTTCATCATTGCGTATGGTACTGTCCTCCTTGCGGTCATCCCTGTTCTTTATATTCCTGTAGGGATGGAAATCTGCAATGGACATGCCCTTTTGATCCTCCCTGAACCCTCCGTCCGCCTGGCTGGCGGCAATGGCGCCGCCCCACAGAAATCCTTGCGGAAACTTATGCTGCATTTTCACCATACCTTACACCTCTGCTTTTTCTTCCAGTTTAGATATCCTGTCATCCAGTTTTCTGTACATAGAGATTATTTTTTTTGCCAGGTTCATCTCCGTACAAATGGTCATCACTGTGTCCTGGGCATGGGTAAACAAAAGGGAATATTCGTATTTTTTCCCGCCTGCCTCAGACTGCACCACCTCGGTCTGGAAAATATGGGCCTGGCGCAGTTCTTCCCTGGCCTCCTTAAGCTTATCCTCCGCCTGATCATAAAGCCCCTCCGCCGCATGGTCCAGGGCCTCCATAATCAGGTTTCTGGCATCCCCTGCATGAATCACGATCTGCATGGCAATGGATGCCATTTTCTCTCTCTCTTCTTCATAGCTGCTCATTGTTTCGCACATAATTCGCTCCTCTTATTAATCGTTTTCTTCCATCTCCAGCTTTAACTGTTGTCTGTCATAAATTTTAAAGAAGGGGAAGAAGATGGCAGTTGCAGCAGCCAGGTTGATGGCAGTAAGCACCAGTCCGGAAAGGCTGTGGTTCACAAGCCAGGAACTGATGAATACCGGGCAGTACCACATATTAAACACTTCCACAGGGATTGCCACAAGCCCTGTTGCCTGGGCAAGGTAAGTGATAATAGGAAGTACGATTGCCGTGATCCACATAGGGATCATCAGCAATGGATTCCAGGCCACACAGCCAAATACCACCGGCTCATTGATATTGAGAATACTCGGCACAATAGAAGCCTTGCCCAATGCCTTTAACTGCCTGGAGGCTGCAAAAAGCAGCATAATGGACAGGGGAAGGGTTGCCCCGCGCCCGCCTAGGCTGAGCCATGCGTATACCGCCTCGTTGGTAAAGGGCTGTGAAGCGCTCATACCGGCTGCCAGTGCATCTGCATTGGCAGTGATGGCCACCAGTGCGATCGGGTTGATGATCGGCTGGAACACCCAGCCGCTGATACCCATGGAATACAGGATGGTAGGGATCAGATACAGCAGAATCATACCGGGAAGAGACTGGGCAATGTTGTTTAACGGTGCAAAGAAGTTCACAATAAACGCATACAGATCAAAATGCATCTGGATCACCACCAGCCAACCGATCAGCACAACGGAGGCAATGGGAAGCATGGAGTCAAACCACTCCTTCACAAAATCCGGTATCACGGAATCCTGTTTAAAAAAGGTGAATTTTCCATACAGGTTCATGATAAACGCGGTAAACAGTCCGGCTACGATCGCCACAAACATGCCGCCTGCACCAAATGCTGAAAACTGGTACACATAACCGGCATCTGTAATCTCCGGATTCACGAGGATCATGAACAGGGCCACGCCGGTAAATCCGGCAATCAGTTTCATCTTGTGGTTCTTCTTAAGTTCCAGCACATAATAGGGGATCAGAAATACCATAAAAATAGATATGAGCCCAAATGTATAGTCCCTTAGACTGGTCAGCACAGGAAGTGCCGGAATAAAATTCTTAATAACATTGTATATGGTGATAAGGGAACCCACAAGTACCATGGGAAGTGTTTTGATAATGGCCTTCTGCATGGCAGAGAGCCAGGCGTTACCTGTTAATTCTTCCATTTTCGGGGCAACCACATCACCCATCCAGTTCATAAACCGTTCCATACCTTAACCTCCCTCTAGTCCATTAGTTCCAATGCCTGCTTTAATACGGACTCTCCGTCCAGGGTCGCGTAATATTTCCGTTCAATGATCATTGCCTTCACACCCAGATCCCTTACCTCTTCCTCAATCTCGGCAAATTTATGCTTTAGATGCGGGCCGATGAGCAAAACTCCCACCCCATCAATGTTTTCCATAATCTCCGTATCGCTGACAGCCCGGATACTGATATCCAGCCCTTGTTTCTGTGCCGCCTTTCTCATTTTCTGGGCTATGAACCCGCTGGAAGCCCCTGCTCCGCAGGCAAGTAAAATGTTCTTCATGTATTTCTCCTCTCTGATGTCTCTGTCCCATCAGCTGTTATTTGATATCCTAAGTATAACGGAAGATCCCGCCCGGCACAAATCTTCGATTTCACGGAAAGGATGCAAAAAAATACCCGCTTCCACACAAAAAAAGCACCGGAGCAGCAATGGCGGCGCCGGCATATCCGCGGCATGGCCATTGTTCTCCCGTGCTCTTTTAGTTCAGTTTTATCAATGTGAAACATCACCATCTTCTGAGTGCAGCTGTGTATCTTCCGTTGTCTTAAAATAAAGAGCCCTGACCCAATTGTCAAGACTCTCCATCCAACCTTAATAATTCCTTCACTGAAGTGTAAAAATGCCCTTTCTTACCGGAAATTTCATATTCCGCATTTAACTTTTATGTATAATTTCCAAGAATTTCCCATTTTCTACCATGTAATACAGGGCAGCTGCCCCGCTTCCGGCCACTGCAATGACAGCTAGAACCAGATATCCCTGCCCCATCCCGGCACCTGCAGCTATCTTTCCGGTAACTATGGGAAATGTGGTCATTCCCACCGCATACACGGCCTGAAAGAATCCCATAGCCGTAGACCTCTGCTCCCCGGGCACCCCCTGCATTGCCTCCGAGGTGGCATAGGAAAACAGGATTCCCGTGGCCATGCCAGGCAGCACCTGAAGTGCCAGAAGAAAGGGAATGCTCCCGGCCGCCGGCACCATAAGGCAATAAAAGGCCACTGCCAGCAATACGGCCGGGATCCAGAACCTGGGCCCTTTTTTTGTACAGAAATCAGATGAGGCCATGGCTGCAAACACTACTGCCGATAGCATATACAAAATGGATGAAACTCCTACGATCCCATTGGATGCGCCGATGTTCTTAAGGATCTGGTTGGTAAAGGACATGGTGGTGGTCAGCTGGATCCCCTGCTGGATCAGGGCGATCATGGAAAACATGATGATACGTTTTCCCCTGCACACCTTAAGGAGCTGCGCAGGTGAAAGATTTCCCCTCCCGGGCCTAAGCTCTCCTCCCGGTTCCTTTAAAAACAAGGCCAGCACAAATGCCAGCGTTCCCGCACCCACGCTGAGCGCGCAGATCTTCCCCATGCCGATCCTGGAATAGCACAGCGTGCTGGCCACAAATCCCAGAAGCATCCCCAGGTTATTAAAGAGCACGATCCTGCTGGTAGCCTTTTGCTGGTCCTGGGGATATTTCCCGGTGTAAAATACCATAAAAGAGATCCACATGGCGGAAGCCAGCCCTGACAGCAGGTTGGCTGCCAGAAATCCCCTCTCATTACACAGGCATACCCGAAACAGGGATGCGCTGCCTGAGGCCAGTGCTCCGGCCATGATAAAGGGCTTATGCCGCCCCAGCCGGTCTGCGCACACCCCAACCGGAAGGCGCAGGATGAGCTGGGAAATGCCGTAGGCCCCCACCACGGTACCCACCACGCTGCTGGCAGCGCCGATTCCCGTCAGGTATGTGGTCTGATATGGTATGTATACGTACTGGGCAAACCAGAACAGTGCCACGATTGCCAGAAAAATGACCTCCTGCTGACGTGCACCGCGGGCATCCGCCGTGGTCTGCCCTGTCTTCCCCTCCATCATTCTTTGTTCCATGTCACACCTGGCCTTTCTGCTGAATGGTATCCATCACCCGGTGGATGTGAAGGGTCAGGTAAAGTTCTTCCTGATCCGTAATGGAGACCTTAAACCGTTCCCGTACATAGACCCCTATCTTTTCCACACACTCCCGTTCCCTTGCGCAGGTTTCCATGATCTGCCGGTACAGGAATGTGTTCCTCTCATCCGGCATCATCTCGCCCTTCATCAGCCTTTGTGCAAAGAGACGCAGATGGGTCACACAGCGGGTGTATGAGGTGTCTTCCTTATCATATACAATATGGAAACTGTATTTGATAATACTCAGGATATCCTCCACCACGCTGTTGATCACCTGGTTCTGGCTGTTATAGGGATTGTCCTGCTGGGCATTGATAAAATGCAGGGCAATATTGCCCGCCTCGTCATCGGGAAGACGGACTCCCAGCTTTTCCTCCACCAGATCAAGCGCAAAATTTCCCACTTCAAATTCATGGGGATTAAACTTCCTCATCTCCAGGGTGTAGAAATTCTGGAAAATGATCCCATCCTTCACCCTCTGCACCGCATAGGAAAGGTGGTCTGTCAGGGACAGGTAGAGATGGTCCATCAGTTCCATCCCGAACCGCTCCCTTCCATGATCGATCACTGTTTTTGCCAGTTCAAAAAACACCCCGTCCGTGTCAGCTGCCAGGCGGATAATATTTCTGGAAATATTCCGGTCCTTCAGTACAAATACTTTTTCCACTTCCTCTTTCTTCAGCGTACTCCCCGTTGCCTTGTGAAAGCCGATGCCCTTACCCATCAGAATGGCCTCCTGTCCCTCCTCATCCAGAGCCAGGACCAGTGAATTATTCAACACTTTAACAACCCGCACCTTAACATCCCCATCCTTCTGTTTACAGCTCTTCGCCGTTTGTCCGTATCACGTTCTGGTACCAGTAAAAACTGTCCTTTTTGATCCGGGCCAGATCCTTAAGATCCATATCCTCCCGGTTTACATACACAAACCCGTATCTCTTTTTAAAGCCCTGGTGCGAACTTAAAAGATCCATAAAGGACCATGGCGAATATCCCATCAGGTCCACTCCATCCTGGATCGCCAGGGAGCACGCCTTAAGATGTCCTTTTATATAATCGATCCTGTATGGATCATGGACCTGATTGTCCGCAGTGAGTTCGTCTCCCATACCCAGCCCATTTTCCGTTATGATCAGGGGCACATGGTATCTGCTGTAGTAATCATTCAGAACAATGCGCAATCCCATGGGATCGATCTGTGCGCCGTACTCGCTGGCTGCCAGGTTCTCATTCTTCTCATCCCTGCAATAGCCGTACTGGTCAAAATCCACCTCGTTCCCGCGGTATACCCTCATGCCCACAGGGTGGGATCCGTCTGCAGGAAGGTAGCTGGCACACAGGGTCCTGTAGTAATTCAGGGCAATGTAGTCCATCCTTCCATGCTTCAGGATCTCCTCATCCCCTTCCATCATGACCGGGACGATCCCCCGCTCGTTCAGATACCTCATGTAATATCCGGGATACCTTCCATAATAATGCATATCCAGGCAGTAGACCGTCTTCATGCAGTCATTCATCCTGGCGGCCCACACATCCTCCGGCTTATTGGTCAGGGGATACGTACAGGTGGAGGACACTGCAGGTCCCACCTTTCCGTCCTTTACCAGCTCGTGGCAGGCCTTAGATGCCAGGGCATGGGCCAGGAACATGTGGTAATCCATCTGGGCACGGATCCGGTCAGCCTTGAGCGGATCCGCTTCATTGATATTCATGCGCTCGTCCACGCGGATCATCAGGTTCTGCTCATTGATGACCTGCCAGTATTTTACCCGGTCCCCATACTGCCCAAAGCAGATCTTTGCATACCGCTCAAAGGCGTACACACACCGCCGGTCCTCCCATCCATTGTACTTTTCCACCAGGGCATAGGGAAGATCAAAATGATAGAGGGTCACAAAGGGCTGGATTCCATGTTCCAGAAGGCAGTTGATCACATCATTGTAAAAAGCAATGCCCTGTTGGTTCACCTCACCGTCCCCGTCCGGGATGATGCGCGCCCAGGAAAGGGAGAACCGGTAAATCTTCATGCCAAGTTCCTTCATCAGTGCAATATCTTCCTTCCAGTGATTGTAAAAATCACTGGCCACCTTACTGTCAGCCTGCTTGTGGGAACGCTTAAAGGAATTATGATCCGCCACTGTCATTCCCTTTCCGCCTTCATCCCATCCTCCCTCGATCTGAAACGCCGAGGAGGAGGCTCCCCACAAAAAGTCCTTTGGAAATCTGTCTGCCATATATGTTCTCCTTTTCCTGTTATCTGATGATTCGGACCACCGGTGTATCACAATCCGCGTGTTCCCGCTCCAATCCTTTTACCTCTGCAAAGTTGGCTGTATTCCCCACTATAACAGGTACAACCGTATCATATCCTGCTTCTTTTATTTTATCAATATCAAAGGAAACTATTTTTGTCCCTTTTTTGATATGGGCGCCTTCCTCCACATGCTTTTGGAAATATCTTCCTTCCAGCTTCACGGTATCCATACCCACATGAATCAGCAGTTCCACCCCGTTGTCCATTGTCAGTCCCATGGCGTGAAGGGTGGGATAGATCAATGTCACCGTACAGTCAGCCGGCGCTGTCACTTCCCCTTTTTCCGGTATCACTGCAATCCCTTTGCCCAGGGCTTCGGACGAAAACACCTCATCCTTTACCGATGTCATGGGAACCGCCTTTCCCTGGATAGGGGAGCCCAGGAGGATCTCATTCTCCCCGGCGTTTTCGCAAACTGCCCTGCTCTCGTCTCCTGCCCTGTTCTCGTCTCCTGCCCTGTTCTTATCTCCTGCCCTGTTCACGGCAGCAGCCCCATCCCCTTTGTCGGGGATATCGTCAAATCCCACAAAATAGGTGAGCACCGCCGCCCCAAAGAATGACACTGCGATTCCGACCAGGTAGAAAATAAACGGGGTCATCCCAAATGCCGCATAGGTAAAGATCGTCAGCACGCCATTGTTAGCAAAGGCATCTCCGTACACGCCTCCCAGCCCCATGATGCCGCCTCCCAAGGCGCCGCAGATAATAGCGCAGATCATGGGCTTTTTCAGACGCAGGTTGCATCCGTAAATGGCCGGCTCCGTGATCCCTACCAGCACAGCTGAGATGGTTGCTGAGGCAGCCACTCCCTTTAACTCCCTGTTCCTTGATTTAAGCATAACGCCAAGGGCTGCGCCGCCCTGTGAAAAGTTGGCGGCTCCCGCAAATGCCAGCAGGTTTTGTTTTCCGCTCACAGCCACATCATTAAGACCCACGGGCAGCAGCGCCCTGTGTGCCCCGAAAATGACGAACACGCCCCAGAGACCGCCCACCACAGCGCCTCCCAAAACAGCATTAAACTGCATCAGGGCATAGTATACGGTCTGGATTCCGTTGCCCACCCATATGCCGACCGGGCCTAACAGGCACAGTGTCAAGGGCACCATAAGGATCATGGAAATTCCCGGCACAAGAATGATCTGAAGGATCTGGGGAATGATCTTCTCCAGGGCCCGTTCCAGGTACATAAGTACAAACACTGCCAGCAGGATGGGAATCACGGACTCGGTGTAGCTGAACACCCTGGTGGATTCCCCAATGGTCCATGCACCTTTGATCACAGGGATCCCGAATATCCTGGTCACAGCGGACACATCCTGGATAATAGCATCCAATTGCGGATAACACAGAAAACCTCCAATGGTCATGGCAATGATCTCATTACACTTTAACGCCTTTGCAGCCGTGTATCCCAGGAATACAGGCATAAAATAGAAAATAATCTGGCTGGCTGCAAACAGCAGGATGTAGGTGTCATTGGACGCAATATCCACTCCCCGGCCGGCCGCCACCAGTTTTGCGGCTGTCAAAAGTCCTTTGATCAGACCGGAGGCGGCAATGGCCGGAATCAGGGGTGTGAACATCTTGGAAATAACCTGGAGCACATGATTTAACACATTTCCCTTTTCTGCCTGCCCGCCTTCACCGCCGCCGGATTCCAGATCCACCATGGGAAGCATTGCATCATACACCTTGGTAACCTTGGAGCCCAGCACCACCTGGAACTGTCCGCCGGATATGACCACCTGGATCACTCCCTCCAGATGTTCAACCACCTCTTTGTCCGCCTTGGACATGTCCTTTAACACAAAACGCAGACGGGTAAAGCAGTGGCTCAGGTCACTTACATTTTCTTTTCCGCCCACATGCTTTAATATGTCTTTTGCTACTCTGTTGATATCCATAACATTCTCCTCTTTGATTATTCCAATTGGTTGCTCACCGGCCAGTGAATGTCCCTTGATAAGCCCAGTTACCAGACGCACGCACATCCGTCTTAAGAGCAGACACAAAAAAAGACCCAAGTATATCAGAATAAAGTATACCCACTTTATCCTTCTATCCTTCGATCTTGCCTGCATTACCAGTAACATGTCGATTACTGCCTTATCAAATTGATTGGATTATAGCATATAAAAACCCCGTCTGTCAACATTAAAATGCAGTCTCCTGGTAAAACGTCTCCTGGTAAAAGTACGCCGGGCAAAGTATCAACCAGGGCACGGGTGGCGCGGCACTGAGCGGCGCGGCACTGGGCGGCGCGGCACTGAGCGGCGCCACAGCAGGTAAAGCACAGGGCAGCGTGCACAGCAGGTGCAAAACAGAGGATGTGCACTGCACACCCTCTGTCCCGGACTTTCAGTTCTTCTTAAAACGCTCCTCAAGAAACTCCCACTGCTCTCCCTGGTCCCTGTGGTCATAGAGAAATTGTTCAATGGGGCAGACCTTTGTATCATCCTTTGAGGATTTCACAAGGGGGATGAGCTCTGCATATGTGACAGCCACCCCCATTTCCCTGAACATCTTCAGTCCGCCTTCCGACATTCTCACCCCATGGCATTCCCGGATGGGGATCCGGCCCGCCATGATCCCCATGGCAATACCTGCCTGGTTCGCGTACAGGACCATGGCTTTTACTCCGGAAAATTGATGTTCAAAATATTGGCCATACATGGCTGCCACCGGGCTTTTATCTGATTCCCATATGACATTTCCCAAAGAATCTGTCAGGATTGCCAGCGCTTCCTTTTCCGCGACTTTCTTTAATAAATCCTCTCTCATACGGACACCTGCCTTTGCGTTACAGCCTGTCGGCCGCTTCCTTGATCCGCTTTAACCCTTCCATGACAACTGCCCTGGGAGCCGCAAAATTAAATCTCATAAATCCCTTCCCTTCCTTTTCCCCAAAGGTGGTTCCGTCATTTAATAACACTTTGGCATCCCTGAACATAAAATCCTTTAACTCTTTTTGTGACTGGAATCCAAGTCCCCTGCAGTCCATCCAGATCATAAAGGTAGCCTCCGGTTCAATTGCCTTGATCTTGGGGATGTTTTCATTGATGTATGCCACCGCCTGGTTCTTGGTCTCATTTAAGTACGCAACACACTGGTCTGCGTAGTCATCCCCGTGATTATAGCATGCCATCAATGCTGCGTTTCCGAATATATTTCTTCCCATTCCCTTTTTGTATGTCTGCTGGTTCATCATCCTGCGGTAGATCTCTTTGTTGTGCGTAAACCATGCGGCGGTGCGGAAGCCGGCCACATTAAAGGTCTTGGCAGGATTGATAAATGTCACGGAATGATCGGCAAACTCCTCCGAGATACCGCAGAAAGGAATAAACGTATGTCCGTCAAAAATGATATCCCCATGGATCTCATCCACCCCGATCATCACGTGGTTGCGGATGCACATTTCCCCCATCCTCACCAGTTCTTCCCTGGTAAAGCACCTGCCTGTGGGGTTCTGTGGATTACAGATAAACAGGATCTTCACTTTGGGGTCTGACAGCTTTTTCTCCAAGTCTTCAAAATTGACCTCATAACGGCCGTTGACCAGATCCATCTCGTTGTAAACCAGCTGACGGCCATTATTTTTCACCAGATCATGAAAGGGAGGGTAAACAGGTGTCTGAAGGAGGATCTTATCCCCAACACTTGAAAATTCTTCTGCAAACCATATCATGGCAGGGATGACGCAGGGTGAAAAATCTATGTACTCCGGATTCAGGACCGTGTTGTGCCTTACTTTATACCACCTGGCAATGCTCTCCTCAAATGCCGGATCAATATACGGATAACCGTAATGATTCATCTCCACGCGCTCCCTTAAGGCTTCGGTCACCTCCACCGGGCTTGGGAAATCCGTGTCCGCGATCCAGAATGGAAGCACATCGCCTGGGCACAGGGACGGGTCATATTTTTTTGCATCTGTTCCTCTTCTCTCAACGCCTTTATCAAAATCATATATTATCTTGCTCATCACGAATTCTCCTTTATCTTTTTTCATCATAACACATTTTCATTTAATTAAACAATTACATATGAGACGATCATATTACAGGCAAACATCACGATCGCCGGAACAGAGCACCGTTTTACAATGTCCATGATCTCCAGTTCAGCCATGCCTGAAATGGCAATTACAACACCGGCCACCGGAGACATACACCGGCCGATGCCGGAGGAAAGCTGCATGGGAAGGGCGATGGTGGCTGTGGAAACTCCCATTTGGGCCGTCACATCCGGGACCAGGGGGCCGAAGGCATACCATGATGCATTGCCCGATCCCAGAAGCATACCTGCAAAAAATGTGATCATTGACATCAATGCCATGGTAATGATCGGCGCACTCTTAACAGAGGCCAGGACATTGGATATGATCGTAATACCGCCCAACAGTTTGATGGCTTCCGCAAACACCGCCGCACCGATCAGGATACTTACAACATTGGCAAAGGAATTGCCCATTGCCTTCATTACAACATTAAAGTCATTGGTCACCTCTTTTCTGTCCCTTCTTCTCACCAGCTCCAGGATAAATACAAAGAACAGTCCAAGAAGGTTTGCCGTGACCACATCCATTTTAATGGATGGTATAAAGCTGAAGACGGTGATCAAAACCAAAGGTACAATGGGAAGCACTGCGTAACATGCCGGGCAGCTGGAATCCCTCGGCATCTCCGTCTTTGCCGCAACGCTTCCTGTGGATGCGTCTTTCTTGTCCATGTGCCTCAGATATATGGGAAGAAAGACAGCACAGATAAGAATAAGGATCGCTGCGGCTTTTCCCTGATAGGTGAGGAAATAGTTCATCATGGGCATTCCAACCACATTCTCCGCCGCAAAGATCGCACTTGAATCATTGGGACCCCAGTCCACAAAGCCGCACATGATCATAACAGTGGCGGCGCTCAGCTTGCTGATCCCCAGGGAGGTGAGGATAGGAAACGCAATGGCCATCAAAAGCATGGCCAGGCCCGCATGGCTTGTGATCACTAGTTTCAGCAGGGTTCCAATGATAAAGAGCATGCTTAAAACTATGTAGGGGTTTTTAATTTTTGATAAAGGCTTGGTTGCCAGATATGCCAATTTTGTGGATGCCCCTATATGAGACATGTAAACAGCGTACCCTGTTACCATCATTAAGGTCAGTCCCACACCGGATGCATTGGATTTGAATGCATTGGCGGCATATGCAAATACATCTATGACCGCATTTCCCGTGGTTTTATCCCCCATGATCGATCCGCCGCCGAAGATTGCCGATAGCAGCAGGATCATCATGCCTGATACCAGGAACACAAATACTGAATTATACTTTTTAATTACCAGTGTTGCAACTATGACGATATACAGCAGCGTTACTATCACAGCTAGTGTATGATTCATGATACTTCTCCTGTCTTTTTGGAATTAGTTTTTGCTCCACCAGCCTGCAGTACCGGTTTTTGCAGTCAAGCAGGTATACTGTCCAAACCCTATATTGTTTAGAATCTTAACCTTCGGTTTAGTATGTATACCTCTTGTTTAGATTCTAAACCTTTTACCTGATAATGTCAATATCAATTATATAGTTTGTCAATATGCATGAATATGATACGTGTATTTTGTGCAATATATCCAATTTTATTCACAAAAAACATTGACAAGCGGGTTGCCTTTGTTTTTCATCTTCCTGGATCAAGACTTCCCGCACAGTTCTGAACATATATGATTTTCATGGCTTCACCATGAGGTTCATCAGACCGGCGGCTTTGCCGCCAATCTGAAAGGAGCTGCAGCAAATGCTGCAGCTCCTTCCTGACCGTAACCGGACATGGGCCTGTATACGTTAATCTATTTCCTTATCTCTTCCTGCTCTTTTTCTTTTCATTCCGTCTTTCCTGAACCCCCCGCCTTATATCCAGCCAGGCCTCAAGCACACAAAAGGCAGTGTTGACTTCATCCTCTGAAAACCGTTCCCTGACAATATCCATGGATTCCCCAAACCCAACCTCATCATATCTGCGGTGGGCTTCGTCCAGTTCCTTTCCTTTTTCAGTTAAAAACAGGTGGTATCTGTTATCATTCTCGGGATCCACTTCCCTGTAGATCAGCCCCTTGCTCTCCACTTTTTTCAGGATTTGGGAAACTGCTCCTTTTGTCTTTCCATAATCCCTTGCAAGCTCCGTTACCGTGATCCCATGATGGTCGGCAATATGTTTTAGGGTATGTACTTCCACCGATGTATAGGCCTCACCTGTTCCGTAATCATGAGGCACCTTTGTAGATATATATAAGTTAGAAACCTGGTGCAGTATATCCACAGCCTCTACATCGCTATATGATTTCCTTGCCTTCTCATCCATAATGTACTCCTAACTTTACTATATACCGTATTAGCCTTTTCCCAAACTGTTAAAGCATTGTTAAAAGTATACTATAATTAAATATCAATGGCAAGGATTTCTTCCGGTCAATGCGTTTCTAGTCTTTTAGGCACCCCATAAAGGAGATGCCGTTCCGGGGTGCTTTTACCCCGAAATAATCGCACACGCTTGCGCCCACATCGGAAAGGGATTTCCTGATACCCAGCCTTTTTCCGGCAACTCCCTTCCTGTACACCAAAAGGGGAACACACTCCCGCGTATGTTTGCTGTGCCCGATGTCCGGGTCATTTCCATGGTCAGCCATAACCAGAAGCACATCCTCCTCGGTGAGAAGGGGAAGCAGTTCTCCGATGCCGCGGTCTGCTGTTTCCAGGATCTGTCTATAGACAGATGAAGACTGGGAATGGCCGGCCAGGTCGGTCTCCTGCACATTGGTACAGATGAACCCTGTCTCCATGTGTCTGAAGGCATGGATGGTGTGCTCCATACACGCTTCGGTGGGCACACAGGAAATGCTTGTTCCTTTGTCATTTGCAACAATATCCGCCACTTTCCCAATGAGCGTGACAGGAATCCCGGCATCTGTCAGAATGGTAGGGGCCTGTACATTTTTATCAACCCCGTATCCCAGGTGCAGGCACTGGTATCCCTGCTCATAGGATCTGGATTTAGCTGATGCGATCCCGATAAAGGCATGGTCCTTTGTCTCCTCCGCATTCCAAAGATCCTCCATGGAGTTTCCGGTCCCGCCAAACACGATCACACGGCCAACGGTCACCACCTCGCGGACCAGGCGGCCGATCTCATATTCCTTTTCAAAGGGTATATAGTCCAGGGGAGCCGTCACATTGTAGCACATTCCAAGGTCCGCCTCCAGATTGTCGGCCACTGTCACAAAATCATCACAGAGCACATACCGCAGCCCTTCCCTTTCAATAATCTCCACTTTATGCCCCTGTTCCCTGAGATGGCCGGCCACTGCATCCACTTTTTCCTGAAAGGGATGGACATCCGGTTTTCGCGGAAATGTACCCATGATCTCCTGGTGTCCCATAAACGTATCAGCTCCAAAATGCATCAGCTCCGACTTTCCAAAGTTTGCATCTTCCCACATCTTCATACGGCTGCTCTCCGCCCCGTAAGCATTCATCAGCCCCAGACGTTCCAGGTTTGGAAGCTTCATATCAGGATGGTCCCTCAAAATACTTCTCAGTGTATTTGCCTTCTCGTCCCCGGGACGCGCTGTCACAGCATCGTCCATTGCTCCTATTCCAAATCCGTCCAACACGATCACAACAAATCTCTTCAAAATTCTTCCTTCTTTCTTCCCTGGCTGTCATAAATACCTATGATCTCGGGACATCCTTTCCTGATTCCCTTTACCAGCGCCACATCGCTTCTTGTAACAAAAATCTGGAAACGGAATGCCATGACCGCCGTATCTCCTACCGTGCATTCCTCTGATATTCCAAAATGATAATCAATGCTTTCATCCGTGGGCGGTATCACCGTAAGGTCCCTGCTGTCTTTTAAACTTTTTCCCACCAGCACATGTTTCACATGGGACCGCCTGTAATGGCCGCCGCCAAAGCAGTAGGCATTTCCCATAAAATTATGGGAAACTTCACTGACATACACTACGGCCGGTATTTCCTCCAGATCATGTTCCGCATGCATGGGCGTGGTTCCGCTAAGTCCGTGTCCCGGCTCCCCGCAGTTGCCCCCAAACTCCACCATTTTGTCAATGGTATGGCAGCAGGTGGCGGAAGGGGTGTTCACCAGCGTCACGTCTACCCCGCAGGTCTTCAGGATTTCTACCGCGCATTTTACAGTCTCAAGATTCCTGGTGGGCAGCACATCCCTTGCCGTCTCATCATAGAGGTAACAGGGAAATGATGTCACGCCCTTGATCTCCAGCTGGGGGCACTCTGTCTTGATCCAGATCGCGGTTTCCTTCAGCTCATCCAGATGGAAGCCCGCTGTCTGCCCGGAATAGATCATGTCAAAATCACCGTATACCCGAAGCATCAAAGCCTGCCTGCGTCCAAGTTCAGCAGCCGCAGCCTGGATCTCCATGATTTTTTCCCTTGAATAAACCGTCATCACCTCCGGCCCGTATGCCACCATATTCTTGATCAATGCTCCGGGTACCTGCACCAGGTGTCCCACATTGCCTATAGGGATATTGTGCCGCATCATCACAAGCCCTTCCCTGTAATCCACCACCACGGCGCCGCTGTATCCCAGTTCCACCAATGCCTTTGCCAGATAAGGATTCCTTCCGATCTGCTTTAGCATAAAGTACAGCTTGATATGGTTCTCCTCTGCCTTGTGCAGCAGTCTGCGGGCATTTTCCAGAAATGCGTCCACGTCCACCACATAGGAATCCGGCAATATCCGCCCTTCCTGATGAAGCATGAATGCGGTTTCCGCCAGTTCCCGGTTCCGCCTGATTGTCTGGTTCAGAAACATCTACTTCACCCTTTCTATCGATTCCTTTATGATCCTCAAAATGGTATCCGCCCCTGCCCGCATGGGATTGATCCGGATCATGCGGTGCTCCAGGGTGGGATCCGCTTTCCGGAAGGTTCCGGACACCCTGTAGAACATGGGGATCATCTCGTATTTGGATTCCGCTCCCACCGGGTTAGGCGCTGCTCCCAGCTTCTCCGCTTCCTCCAGCACCTTTTCCGCAATATTTTCATAAAATTCAACCAGAAGCACCTTGGACTGGGCATTGGCCAGAAATGCATCCCTTACCTGGGGGATCTCCCCTGCCTTAAGCCTGTTTACACACTCCTCATTGACCTGAGCCTGGATCGCCAGTGCCACAGGTGCATAGATCAGGCCATGGAGCACATCCAGCGCCTCATGTCCCTGGGTCTGCATTCCTCCGGAATAGCTCTCCGATATGAGTCGGTCTATATATTGCTTCTTTCCTGCGATCACGCCGATACCCTCCGGCCCCAGGAGCTTAAAGGCTGAAAAGCAGGACAGGTCAGCGCCGCACTGTACCCCGATGTCCTTTACCTTCATCACCGCGTAATTGTCATCGGTCAGGACCGGAATATCCCTTACCGCTTTGATGGTTTTTACCACCTCATGCATATCATAGCAATCATCCAGCTTCTGCCTGGTATACTGCACCAGAGCGCCCTTAATATCCGGATCAGCACGAAGCACTGCCTCAACATCCGGCAGATCATTAAAGTCAGCTTCCACAGGCACCAGACCCAGCATGTCAAAGGACGTGCCGGTGGTATTGTAAACCGGCGCCTTATGGACCAGTATCTTATCCCCGCATGTCAGCATGGCGTGGAGACCGAACCGGATGGCTCCGCTTCCGGCTCCCCTGACCAGCACGCAGGCCTCTGTATCAAAAATACGGGCGATCACCTGTTCTACCTTGCTGGTGGTCACCGGTTTGTTGAGCCCCATCACCACGCCAAGATCACCCCTGTTTAAAAACTCGTGTCCTTCAAATTCTCTTGTGATACAGTCCGTCACCTTAAACTGAAGCTTCATTGCCTCCTCAAGGGACAGGCTGTATAACGGATATGTCTGCATATCTGAAACCTCCTCGTTATGAGCACTTAGCATCCGGCTCCCAAAAGGATCCTCCTCGGATTCTCCCTTAAGAGCATATCGATCTGTGCCTGTGTAAAGCCGCTTTCTGACAGCAGGGGAAGGAATGACTGGAACATGTACGCATATCCGATCCCTCCCCTGTACTTTAGATGGGACTTTCTTGTGATATCCATGGAAAGCACCACCTGGGAAAGCATTCCCTCCTCATGAATCCGCTTCAGCGCCTCTGCCCGGAAGGTATCCGGACAGTAATTCAGTTTCCCCACCGTGTCAAATCCCACATTGACTCCCCTTCTCAAAACCGAGAGTATGGTTTCTATGTTCTGTGACAGATCCATATGTCCGATGATGATCTTCTCGGGCTTTACTCCGCGTTCCATCAGATAATCCGCCTGCTCTGCCCCCATGGTCCCCAGGGTGGTATGGGTGGTTACCGGCACGCCTGTCTTGACCGCTGCCGCTGCCATGGCGTCAAATACTTTTTTCTCCATATCCGTCATCTGCTGTTTACTGGTTCCAAACTCCCCGATTACGGACGCGCACATGCCGGTATCACCGGGCACAGGCTCCCATGACCCATCAATCCCCTGGGTCAGTTCCCGTTCCATCAGCTGAGCCAGTTCCTCCGCCGGCTTGCCGTACACACAGTCCGGCAGGAACGGCTCCTTATAAAACCCGGTGGATACAATAATGTTGATCCCCGTCTGCTCAGATACCCTTTTGATATACTCCACATTCCTGCCCATTCCCAGGTTTGTCACTTCCAGAATATTTCTAACTCCATATCCGTACAGGCTTTTAAACTCTTTTACCGTCTCCTCAAAGCAGTCCAGCCTGCAGTCCTCATCCTTTTTTACACCTGACAAATCAATTGTCACATGCTCATGCATCAGCGTATAACCATCTATCAGCTTCATTTATATCCAATCAGTCCTTCTTCCAAGGCGCCATAGGTAAAATAGGCATCTGCGTTTCTGAAATACCTTTCTATCAGCTCATCCTCTGACTTCGGAAATTCCTCTGCAACTTGGAACATTTTTTCAATCTTCTCAACTTTTGTCTCGCACATCAGCACATAACCGCTTGCAAGGGCAGTATCCGGAATGCACAGAGCTGTCGCTCCCACCATATTAGCTACCCTGATAAGAAACTTTCCGCTCTTTAACTGGACAGCTTGAGTTTCATGGTCAAAATGGCCAAAAATACTGTCTCCCAATCCATTTACATCAATCTTTTTCTCATAACTGACCAGTACATCGCAGTCAGGAAGATTTTGTCTGAGAAAGTCAATCATAGGACTTCTGCGGTTGTCAAACTCTGGAAATCTAATGGAGTCTACATTTATTTCCACTTTCCTGTTTCTCTGTGTCAACAGTTTTATGTTTTCCTTTAGGGATTCCGGACAGAAAACGTTGACAGTCTTTTCCCCAGATCGTAAATCCAGGCAAATTGCAGCCGCCTCCTTTATTAGCCCCAATTCCCTGGAAATAAACCCCAGGGATGGTGTGAAGCAAAGACCATCCGTGGAATATTTTTCATATTGTTTCATATGTTCATGTTCTATCAGAGGGCTAATAAATCCATAGCACTGAACGCTCATTGCCGGTGCAAGGACAGATCCCCCTCCATCTGTTCCGATTCCCAGATCATTTATTCCCAAAAAAACGTTGATTGCCGTCCCACTGCTGGAACCCGTCATTCTGTTACCAGTTATGGGATTTCTCAGCTGCATGTCAATCGCCCTTCCGTTAATGCTGCACCGGTCTATGGTGTGCAATTCATACCCATAGTTTTTCAGCCTTTTAATCAGGCTCAGCGGTATTTGAACCGCGTTTTTTATACCTACATAATGTATGTCCTTACACTTTTCCACTGCATGTATAGTCTGAGGATAAACCTTCTCCACCGAGTGGTACGGATCCTTCATTGCCAGAAAAGTCTGCTGTGCATGCCTTATGATCTGATTCATTTCAATATTCCTTTCATAATCACAGGAATTACACCTGCTGCTGCCTCAGGAACAAACCCAAATGCCTTTTTCCCGTTTTGTATGGCTTTTAAAATTTCGTTGTCATCCAATACCCTTCCTACCATAGCAACCGTAATGCATTTGTCCATTCCGTTCATTGCAATAGCCATTCCCAGCGCTCCTCCGGCTCCTGTCTGGCAGGAGCCGAAATAGTAGTCTGCCTGTCCGTTTTTAAGCGCCAGCGCCGCCTGTATATCCTGCATAACCGTCACTTCAACCTGTCCTTCCCCATACTTCTCAATTAATTCAGCATTCTCTTTTTTATTTAATGCTCCGCCCACTACGATTTTCATTCTTTAATCCTCCATTTTTTAAATTAGTGCAAGCCCTAATATCTTTATTAAGTTAGCTGCAAATCCCATCGCAATGGTCACCACTGGCCCTACCGCCATGGGAATCAGAAACGGTTTCTTTACACATTTATTCATCATCCAGACAATCATTACGATCATTGAGCCAATATATGACATTCCAACTTCGTTCATAATTGCTGCCGAAGCAGTAAAACCTCCAACCAATAGGGCTACTTCAAGAATCTGAGACATAGCGTTTCTGATATGGTCTCCCAATTCCCTTAAAGCCGGAAACTTATCAAGCATATTTCCAACACTTCCCAGAAAAAACGTTTCAGCTGTAATAACCACGGCTCCACTGACAAAAGCCACCGCACAGGTTGCAGGCATGGGAAGTCCAAAAGACGCACAGAGCATTCCTGCCGCTACAGAGAAATAAGAACCTGCCGGCGAAAATACACCTGTTACAATAGCCGTTGTATAGACCAGCGGTATATAACCAATTGCACGCACACATGCAACCAAAGCCGCCTGGGCAAACTCGTTTTTCATCTGAAGCGGTCCAGATATTACATCTGTTGTTAATACGCACTGAGATGCAGCAACAGAAAGCAGCCCTCCCATAATTAAGAAGTAAATCCAGTTTTTCTTAATACGATTTACATTATCCGAAAAAATGTTGGTCAAATCAGCACCAATTGCCTCTTGCTTTGTCCTGACCGCAAAAACGATCATCACAATACTTCCTGCAAGCATGGACATCCCATCTGCGTTAAGAGAAAGCTTGAATTCCCCGATATTAAAAACGCCAAAATTTTTAACTAATATGTAGGCCGCCAGGGTTATGGCTGCAGTAATACCGCCCTTTTTTATCCCATGCTGGTATGTAACTGCCAGAGAGGGGAAAACAGCAAAGGTTGCCACTACAATGTCCGCTACATTCCCTATATAAGGAAGAAAATTAACCGGAAAAACAGAAAAGAAATTAGCGATCGATGACATAAAAGCAACAACCATTATCCCCCATACAGCCCCAATTACCCCTGACAGGATTGTTCCCCTTGGCGTATCGGAACACCAGGTCCCTATGATATCTCCCATAAGCAGAAATGTGTGAATAATAATAATCCCCATGGCAATGGAATTTGTAAAACCGAATCCTACGATTAATCCAAAGCTCACTGCAAAGGATGTGGCAGCCAGAGACTTCCGATCCATCCGCCCGCTGAAGTACTCTGTATAGACAGGACGGAACCCGTCATTATATACAGCAACATTCTTATTTGCCAAAATAGATGACATGGCACCTATTCCGGCAGCTAACAAATAATTAAACATTATATTTTCCCTCCTTATAATATTACATAGTTACATTAAAATATTACACAAGTGGACTGTCAGGAAATCTGCTTCCGTTTGTGTAAACTTCAACGCAGTACCTTTCAAAATCTGTTGGCTGACGCATAAAGCCCGGGGATAAACCGCTTCCTGCCTTACCCCCTCCAAAACCTCCGGACTGATTTCCATTTCTCTATCATCCTCCTTCTCCATCCTATCCCCGGCCATTGCCAGATGTGTGATCAGCATACTTAGTTTTTCCCCATCTGCATCCTCCTTTTCTCCTAAAATAATTTCTGCAGCATCCATGCAGAATGCAGACACCCTGCTGGATATCATCCCTGACTCCTCCAAGATCTTAAGCCTCTCCATCAACTCTCTTTGCCTGCACATTCCATTTTCCTCCTCAATATACATTTTTTTGTACTTTACGTCATATATGAAAGAGCGTCAGCGGCGCTCTTTTATATTCACCAAAACACTCGCAGTGAAATGCTAGAAATAGGGCTGCCTGATACCTTCCCTTACCTCTCCCAGAATCTTTAAAGTCATCTCCACACTGATATTCTTTCTCAGCAGTTCGGCCAGGTAATCATTCCCTTTTCTGATCACCATCACCGCGGTGGAGAACAGGTTATTATATTCATTCTCTGCCAGGAATACGATCTTCAGATCATCCAGGCGGTGATTCTCGATCATATCATCATAGTTCCACACACCTGCGTCAATGGTCCCGTCCAAAAGCGCGGAGATCGTCTGCTGGGTTCTCAGATTCACCAGCCGGACCTTCTTATTCTTAGTCAGGTTCTGTGTGATCTTGCTCTGGTCCAGGGAATCCTCGTCATAGGCCACCTTCATGCCGTCCATGATCCCCTCGGCAGACTTGTCCCTGAGCAAAAGAATGTGCTTTGACAGGAAACTGCCCGCCCCAAAGTTCATCAGGCACTCGATCTCCCTTCCACAGGAGATGGCATGTTCCGCTGCATACTGGGATACCACTGCAAACTGGTATGTGCCTGATTCCACCATCTGGATCCTGCCTACCGCCCCTCTTGCATACGCCATGTTAAACTTAAGGCGCTTAAACTGTTCATAGATGGCTGTGGCAAACCCTTCATAGGTCTGGGAATAGGGAAGGGGCATAATGCCCATGATCTCCCTCTGCAGACAGCTTTCCTGAAGCTTTATGTAGTCAAGGGCCTCAATGTACGTTCCCTGATGTCCGTGATGGGCCAGAGTGACAGCGCCCATGTCCTTCAGGTAGTTAAAGGCATTCTGCATGGTTCCCCTGGACACCTGAAATTCCTCCTGGTAATAGGAAATAGGGGCAATGCGGTCTCCCACATCCTTGGACAGCAGATCCATAGCCAGCTTGCTGATGGTAACACCCTTTTTCTGATATAAAACCTGATTGGCATCCTGCTTCATAAACCTTCCACCCCTTTGGCACAAACCAATGTTCAAAATTTTGTACCTTGTATGGATTTATCATAACATTCCTGCTTTGTGTTGTCAAGTATAAACTTACCCTAAGAGACCAAGTGCACACACGCACCCTGTACGCTGAGGATATGGATCCGCAAAAAACTCCCCGCCCCATATTTTTATGGAATATAGACAAGGAGTTGGTATTTTTGTCCAAATAATCTTAGGTGTTTAAAAGAAGGGCATCGATAATCCCCTGCGGGGTCTTTTCCTTTACCTGCAATGTCAGTTCCGGTTCATTAATATGCTCCAGATAATGCGCATCCGAATTACTGATAATACGGCAGTGGTCCAGATACGGATGGTCCTGTTTCAGCTGGTGCAGCTTTTTCAGGTCCTTTACCTCAGCTGTGGTAAACTTGCTGTCCGGAGGAATAAAACCCAGGTTTGCGATCAGACTGTTGGCCGTCTTATCCACATGCGCCGGGAACATCACGCCGCCATAGGACCGGACCAGTTCCCACAGGCCGTCAAAGGAGATCTCCGTTGCATTGATCAGCAGGTTGGGTTCAGTGCCCCATACGTGGTCCTGGTCATCATAGATCTGCTGTTTTCCAAAAATAGTTTCATTATTGGGGAACTTGATCAGCTTTGCGTACACATAGGCATCAAAATCCAGGGCTGACTCCAGCGAAGGAAACAGGCACACTGCGTGGACCTCCTCCGAGGTGTTGATCTCCATCCCCGGCACTGCAAGGATCCCGTACTCAGCCGCGGCAGCCAGAAAAGCAGGGCAGTTGCGGCAGGTATTATGGTCGGTGAGGGCAATGGCCTCCAGTCCCTTAAGGGCCGCCATACCCGCAATATTGGCAGGGGTCATATCATCATCCCCGCAGGGTGACAGACAGGAATGGATATGGAGGTCATAGGCCAGGTTCATCCCTGCAGCAGCCCATGTATCTTAAGGGCTGCCTCAAATATGGGCATCTCTGTGGACAGAACCGTGATTTCCTGGTCCACCGCTTTCTTTTTGGCCACCTCATCCAGGACCGCACCCTCTGCCAGGATCACACAGGCCGCATCGGTCAGCGCAGCCACGGCCAGCGTATTCATGTTGCCCATCACCGTCACCCAGGCGCAGCCGGAAGGCGCCCGGCCCATGGCAATGCTTAAAAGATCGCAGCAGAACGGGGTGGTGATCTCCCGGTCCAGCCCATCCCCCTTGTTTACCACATCAAATAATCCCTTATCAATCAGTCCCTGTACTGTCACAGTTCCTCCTCCTCTTCATCCTTCTTATCCAGCAGCGACATCTCATCGGAAATCCTCTGTATATACTCCTTGAGAATACGCAGAGTCTCCTGCCCGCCTTTGTCTCCATTGTGCAGGTCATCTGCCAGTACCGACACCTCCTCAGACAGCTTGTGAAGGTTTTCACGCAAGTAGTAAACGCAGTCGGTCTCATTTGCATTTCCCCTTACAATGTCCTCAGCCAGCGCCTTGCAGGTGGGTGCCCCGCAGGAACCGCAGTCCAGTCCCGGGAACTTCTTCATCAGACGCTCCACCTGGTTCAGCCTGGAAAAACTCTCCATCATGTTGTTGCCCAGGTTAAAGACAGGCTCGTACTCCACACCTGTGGTCCATTTGATCAGGCGCTCCTCGCTGTCATGCATATGGCTTCTGGCCACGGGCATATATTTGCGCAGGCGTTTCAGCTTTACCTCAGCCACATAGGGATTCTCAACCGTCAGTACCCCGCCCACGCAGCCGCCGTTACAGGCGTTCAGCTCCACAAACCGCAGGTTGGTGAACTTCTGGTCCTCCATGTCCTCCAGCACCCGTATCACATTCTCTATTCCGTCCGCTGCCAGGTAATTCTCAGTAAACAGGCCGCTGGCCTCTCCCCCGCTGTGTCCCCAGCTGATACCGATCTTGCCCGAGGTGCCGATAACAGGGTAATCCTCCGCCACCACGGCCTTCATGCAGGCCAGCAGCTTGGGATACACATCCTTGATGGCCAGCACATGGTCCACCTGGCTTTTCTCCGTTCCAAGGGGCGCCTTCACATAGGTCACCTTGGAGGGACACGGGGAAATGAACATGATTCCAATCTTCTCCCTTGGAAGCCCTGTATCCTTCATGGCCTTTTCCGCAGCCAGAATGGCAGCCACCTCCACCGGAGGGTTCAGGGGCAGCAGGTGGGGGATCAGGTTTGGAAACCGTACCCGGATGAGACGAACCACAGAAGGACAAGCCGTGCTGATAAAAGGCAGCTGCTCCTCATGGTCCGATATGTACTGCCTGGTGGCCTCGCTTACCAGCTCCGCTGCGGCGCTGACCTCAAACACATCGTCAAAGCCCATGCGCACCAGGGCGTTGAGCACAATATTCACATCATCCAGATTATTAAACTGGCTGTACAGGGACGGAGCCGGAAGGGCCACCGTGTATTCGTACTGCTTCATCACATCCATCTTATCATAGGTAGCATGCTTGGCGTGATGGGGACAGACCCTGATACACTCACCGCAGTCAATACAGAACTTGTTATTGATGCTGGCCTTACCGCCCCGCACGCGTATGGCCTCTGTGGGGCAGCGCTTGATGCAGTTGATGCATCCCTTGCACAGGGACTCATCCAGCCTCACAGAATGATAAAATTTATCCATATCAAAACGCTCCCTTGCTTCTATCTTTGCTTCTATCTTTCCTTATATCTTCACCGTCATGGTGATGGTGGTTCCCTCTCCCAGTTTGGTGTCGATCTCCATGTTATCTGAATATTTCTTCATGTTGGGAAGGCCCATGCCCGCACCAAAGCCCAGGGACCGGATCTCATCCGGAGCAGTGGAATAACCGGCCTGCATGGCCAGCTCCACATCCGGGATGCCGGGCCCCACGTCCGCCAGTATCATCTTAATCTGCTGCGGTGTGATCTCCACCGTGATCAGCCCCCCGCTGGCATGGATCACCATGTTGATCTCACCCTCATACATAGCAATGGCCACCTTTCGGATAGCCTCAGGGTCAACACCCATCTGCTTTAATTTCCGTTTCACATCACTGCTTGCCTCACCTGCCCTGGTAAAGTCATCAGCTGATATGTCATATGTTAAAACAATTGCGTCCTCCATAATCGGTTCCCTTCGTTCATTTTAATTTAGATTGCACCGCTGTGCAGGCCGGCCTCATAGAGCATTCCGCAGGCTGAAAACATACGGTGCCCCGTGGCCATGACGATCAGATCACGCTCCCTTGCCATCTCAAGCATTGACTCATCCGGCTTCTTGCCTCTCACAAATATCAAACATACAATGTCTAACATCTCCGCTGTCCTGATCACCTGGGGATTACATAATCCTGTGAGCAGGATGGAATGGTCCTTGGAAAATGCCAGCACATCGCTCATCATATCCGAACCGCAGGCTGACTTCACTTCCCTGTCCAGAAATTCTTCCCCCACCAGTACCCTGGCGCCTAAAATGTCCCTTGCATCCCTTACCGTCATACCCTGTCTCTCCTCATTAAAAATTTAATGTTCCACGCCCGGAGTGCGTTTGATCCCCACTCACATGGGCTGATGGTTACGTTTTCGGTTTTTTCATTGAGAAAGTACTTACATATTTGATTTTATTAGCCAAAAGCAATTGTACACAATTTAATACAATATAGCATACCATCCATTTTGTTGATTTTCAATACATTTCCGGTTTTTCACATGTTTTTCATCGTTAGAATTTTCACATTAAAGGTAGATTTTTTCAGGGTTTCATGATAAAATATTGATACATTGCACAATGTACAACTAGTGAGGAGGTAATAAAAAGATGGCTTGCAAAAAACAAACCGTTCCCTTTGCGGGGACACCTGAGCAGGAGGCTGAACTGAAAGCAGTGATAGCCGAGCTTAAGGACCAGCCTGGCGCGCTGATGCCGGTAATGCAGAAGGCCCAGGACATTTATGGTTATCTTCCTATCGAAGTGCAGACCATGATATCTGACGAAATGGGTATTCCGCTGGAAAAAGTCTACGGAGTATCCACATTTTATGCCCAGTTTGCGTTACAACCAAAGGGCAAGTACAAGGTATCTGTCTGTCTCGGTACGGCATGTTACGTTAAAGGTTCCGGTGACATCTTCAACAAACTGGAAGAATTGCTGGGCATCACCAATGGTGAATGTACAGCAGATGGCAAATTCTCCCTGGATTCCTGTCGATGTGTCGGTGCCTGCGGACTTGCTCCCGTCATGATGATCAACGGCGAGGTATACGGAAGACTTACGGTTGACGATATACCCGGCATCTTAGCGAAGTACAATTAAGCCTATGATGACAGAGATTTCCCTGAATGTACTGGATGTATCGGAGAATTCCACACGGGCAGGCGCCTCTCTGGTTTCCATTTCCGTGACAGCTGACACGGTCCATGACAAGCTGACCATTGTCATAGCGGATGACGGCTGCGGGATGACGGCTGAACAGGTTGCCCATGTAACGGATCCTTTCTTTACCACCAGGACCACAAGAAAAGTAGGACTTGGGATTCCATTTTTCAAATATGCCGCGGAAAGTACTGGCGGCAGCTTCCATATTGAATCGGAACCAGGTAAGGGAACCACCGTGACAGCAGTCTTCGGACTGTCCCACATTGACAGGATGCCCCTTGGCGACATGAACGCCACTATACACAATCTGATCGTGTATCATCCTGACACGGACTTCGTCTATACATACGCGTATAATGATGCATCATTCACACTGGATACCCGGGAAATGCGGGAGATTCTTGGCGGGATCCCCTTAAACAGCCCGGAGATATCTGCTTACATAATGGAATTTCTGAGGGAGAATCAACAGGAAACGGACGGAGGCGCCCAGCTTTAAGCCGGACACCCGTTCATAACAAGGTAAGTGCTCAAAATCAAGGAGGATAATCGCATGAAAACTCTTGCTGAATTACAGGCAATCAGAGAGAAAATGCAGAGCCAGGTTAACCTGCGTGCTGAGGATCACAGCCATACACGTGTGGTAGTAGGCATGGCTACCTGCGGTATCGCAGCAGGCGCAAGACCGGTTCTGAATACACTGGCACAGGAAGTTCAGTCCAGAGGACTGACTAATAAGATTTCCGTCACACAGACAGGCTGTATCGGCTTATGCCAGTATGAGCCCATCGTGGAAGTGATGGAGCCAGGCAAAGAAAAAGTTACATATGTTAAAATGAACCCTGACAAGGCCCTTGAGGTGATGGAGCGCCACTTAATCGGTGGACATCCGGTTGAGAAGTACACCATGGGCGCTGCAGGTCTTAAATAATAAAGGAGGAAAGTACCATGTATCGTTCACACGTGTTAGTCTGCGGTGGTACCGGCTGTACTTCCTCTGGAAGTCCAAAGATCATGGAAGCCCTGCAGAATGAAATTAAAAAACAGGGACTGGAGGAAGAAGTGGCAGTGGTTGAAACAGGTTGCCACGGTCTTTGCGCCTTAGGTCCCATTATGATCGTATATCCGGATGCCACCTTCTATTCCATGGTCCAGCCGGAAGACATTCCCGAGATCGTTGCCGAGCACCTGTTAAAGGGCCGTGTGGTAACACACCTCCTTTACCAGGAGACCATCAGCCCAAGCGGCGGCATCAAGGCTTTAAGCGACACTGATTTCTATAAGAAACAGCACCGTATTGCCCTGCGCAACTGTGGTGTTATCAACCCTGAGAATATCGAGGAGTACATCGGCACCGGCGGATACCAGGCCCTTGGCAAGGTTTTAACAGAGATGACCCCGGATGATGTGATCCAGACCCTGCTTGACGCAGGTCTTCGCGGCCGCGGCGGCGCAGGCTTCCCCACAGGATTAAAGTGGAAACTGTGTAAGCAGAATGATGCGGACCAGAAGTATGTCTGTTGTAACGCGGACGAGGGCGATCCAGGCGCATTCATGGACCGTTCCGTTCTGGAAGGCGATCCCCATGCACTGCTTGAGGCCATGGCCATTGCAGGCTATGCCATCGGATCCAACCAGGGTTATGTCTATGTGCGTGCCGAGTACCCCATCGCCGTGGAGCGTTTGAAGATTGCCATCAACCAGGCCCGTGAGATGGAACTCCTTGGCAAGAACATTTTCGGAACCGGATTTGATTTTGATGTGGACATCCGTCTGGGCGCAGGAGCATTTGTCTGCGGCGAGGAAACCGCTCTTATGACCTCCATCGAGGGCAAGCGCGGCGAACCAAGGCCAAGACCTCCCTTCCCTGCACAGAAGGGTCTGTTCGGCAAGCCAAGTATCTTAAACAACGTTGAGACTTACGCAAACATTCCTCAGATCATCCTCAATGGACCTGAGTGGTTTGCTTCCATGGGCACCGAGAAATCAAAAGGCACCAAAGTATTTGCCCTGGGCGGCAAGATCAACAACACCGGTCTTGTGGAAGTTCCCATGGGAACCACACTGCGCACCGTTATTGACGAGATCGGCGGCGGCATTCCAAACGGCAAGAAGTTCAAGGCAGCACAGACCGGCGGACCTTCCGGCGGATGTATCCCTGCTGAGCACTTCGATATCCCTATTGACTATGATAACCTGCTCTCCATCGGCTCCATGATGGGTTCCGGCGGACTCATTGTCATGGATGAGGATGACTGTATGGTGGATATCGCCAAGTTCTTCCTGGAATTTACCGTGGAAGAATCCTGCGGCAAGTGTACTGCCTGCCGTATCGGCACCAAACGTATGCTGGAGATTCTGGAAAAGATCACCAAGGGAACAGCCGAGATGGCCGACCTGGACAAACTGGAAGAACTCTGCCACTACGTAAAAGCCAACTCCCTGTGTGGTCTGGGCCAGACCGCTCCCAACCCTGTACTGTCCACCCTTCATTTCTTCCGTGACGAGTACGAGGCACATATCAAGGAAAAACGCTGTCCGGCCGGAGTATGTAAGGCTCTTCTGTCTTATGTCATTGACCGCGACAAGTGCCGTGGATGTACCCTGTGCGCACGTACCTGTCCTGCAGGTGCAATTGTCGGAAGCGTTAAGAATCCGCACGTCATTGACCTTAACAAGTGTATCAAGTGCGGCGCTTGTATGGAGAAATGTAAGTTCGGCGCAATCTACAAGAAATAATAAGGGAGGGAATAGACGATGGAGACAATTAATCTTAAAATCAACGGCATTGCAGTCACCGCTCCCAAGGGTACCACTATCCTGGAGGCAGCAAGACTGGCACATATCGAGATCCCTACTCTGTGTTTCTTAAAAGAGATCAACGAAATCGGTGCCTGCCGTATCTGTATTGTAGAATTAAAGAATGGAAAACTGGTAACTTCCTGTGTGTATCCAATTGAGGAAGGCATGGAAGTATTCACCAATACACCAAAGGTTCTGGATTCCAGAAAGAAGACACTTCAGCTTCTGTTATCCAACCACAACCGCTCCTGTTTATCCTGTGTCCGCAGCGGACACTGCGAGCTTCAGGAACTGGCTCATGAGCTGGGCGTTGAGGACGAGGCTTATTATGACGGGGAAAAGACGCCGTCTGAGATCGACTACTCCGCTGCCCACATGATCCGCGACAACAGCAAATGTATCCTGTGCCGCCGCTGTGTGGCTGTATGTGATAACATACAGGGTATTGGCGTGATCGGCGCTAACCATCGCGGGTTTGCAACTGATATCGGCTCCGCCTTTGAGATGGGTCTGGGAGAAACCTCCTGTGTATCCTGCGGACAGTGTATTGCCGTATGTCCTACCGGAGCTCTGACTGAGAAAGATTACACCGGTGACGTATTTGCAGCTATTGCAGATCCCGCCAAACATGTCATTGTGCAGACAGCTCCTGCCGTGCGTGCGGGACTGGGCGAGGAATTCGGACTGCCCATCGGCACGGACGTGGAGGGCAAGATGGCAGCTGCACTGCGCCGTCTTGGCTTTGACAAGGTATTTGACACCAACTTCTCCGCTGACCTGACCATCATGGAAGAGGCCCATGAATTCCTGGACCGCGTACAGAACGGCGGCGTGCTTCCTCTTATTACCTCCTGTTCACCGGGCTGGGTTAAATACTGTGAGCACTACTTCCCGGATATGACCGAGAACCTTTCTTCCTGCAAGTCTCCTCAGCAGATGTTTGGCGCCATTGCCAAATCCTACTATGCTGAGAAGGCAGGCATTGACCCCAAGAATATCGTAAGTGTCAGTGTAATGCCATGTACTGCCAAGAAGTTTGAGATCGGCCGTGACGACCAGGATGCCAACGGCGTACCGGATGTGGACATTTCCATTACCACCAGGGAGCTGGCGCGCATGATCAAGAAGTCCGGCATCAGGTTCTTAGACCTTCCGGACGAGAAGTTTGACGACCCATTGGGCCTTGGCACCGGCGCTGCCGTTATCTTTGGCGCAACCGGCGGCGTTATGGAGGCGGCACTGAGAACCGCTGTGGAAACACTGACCGGCGAAGAACTGCCCAAACTGGATTTCGAGGAAGTCCGCGGTACAAAGGGAATCAAGGAAGCTACCTACAACGTAGCCGGTATGGATGTAAAGGTTGCCGTGGCCTCCGGCCTTGGCAATGCAAAAGAACTGCTTGAAAAGGTGAAATCCGGCGAAGCCGATTATCACTTTATTGAGATCATGGGATGCCCCGGCGGCTGTGTCAACGGCGGCGGACAGCCCCAGCAGCCGGGATATGTGCGCAACACCACTGATATCCGCGGCCTGCGCGCAAAGGTTCTCTACAATATTGATTCTGCTAACCCAATCCGTAAGTCCCATGAGAATCCTGCCATTAAGGAACTCTACTCAACTTACCTGGGCGAGCCTGGAAGCGAGAGGGCCCATCACCTGCTCCACACCACTTATGTAAAGAGGACCATCAATAAAAAGATCGTCAATGAAAAGCCCAATATTGCCATTGAGGTTGGGGATTACTAAGGTTTTTTGCAAGCATTTTTATATACAAAACAGCGGACTGCAGGCTTGCCCCTGCATCCGCTGTTTTGCTTTGTCTTCTATTTTATCCTCTATTCTATGTCCTCTGTTTATTTGACCAGCTGGTTATATTTCCCTCGCCTCACATAGTGGGTGTGGAGCAGATGGTGGGACAAATGCCCGTTGGGCTCTCCCAGGTACTCGTTATAGAGCTTCATCAGATCCGGGTTCTCATGGGATTTGCGCAGCACCTTGCGTTCATCCTCGCTGTAAAGGGCCTTTGAACGCTTTTCACGGTAATTTTCCTCCGTACAGCGCGGCTGTCCTCCGCCGTTGATACATCCTCCCGGGCATCCCATGACTTCGATAAAGTGATAGGGCGAAGTACCTGCCGCCACTTCCTCCATAAGCTTGGAAGCTCCCTCCAGACCGCTGGTCACAGCCACATTTACCGTTACCCCGTTCAGGTGCCCATAGACGGGAAGAGGTTCTTCTATGGTAATGGATGCTGTTTTTACCTGGTCCAGACCTACAATAGGTGTCACATGCAGCTTTTCAAAGGGCAGTTCCCTGCCTGTCACCACTTCATATACGGTGCGCAGCGCTGCCTCCATAACGCCGCCGGTCACACCGAAAATGTCGGCGGCTCCTGTTCCCAGCCCCAGTGGGGAATCAAACTCACCTTCCGGCAGATTCACAAAATCCAATCCCGCCTTTTTGATCATCCTGGCCAGTTCCCTGGTGGTCAGGACCGCATCCACATCACGGCGTCCGTCCACTTCCATCTCCGGGCGCTGGATCTCATATTTTTTTGCCGTACAGGGCATCACGGATACAACGAACATGTCCTTGGGATCCGTGCCGGTGCGCTCTGCATAAAATGACTTTACAACCGCTCCCAGCATGGTGTGGGGACTCTTACAGGTAGACAGGTGGTCCAGCTCCTCCGGGAACTGGTGTTCAATGTGTTTGATCCAGCCCGGGGAACAGCTGGTGATCATGGGAAGGGCAGTTGGCCCCTCCTTGTTGTCATCCCCCTTCAGCACTGCGTTAAGGCGTCCCAGCAGCTCCGTTCCCTCCTCCAGGATGGTCAGGTCAGCTGAAAACAAAGTGTCGAACACGTCATCAAATCCGATCTCATGGAGAGCCGTGGCCATTTTACCGGTGACAGGTGTTCCCACAGGAAGGCCGAACTCCTCTCCCAGGGCAGCACGCACAGCCGGGGCCACCTGGACCACCACGCGCTTGCCGGGATCAGCAAGCGCCCGCCATACCGGGGTAAGGCCGTCCGTTTCCTTCAGCGCTCCCGTGGGACAGACCACCGTACACTGGCCGCACATGGCACAGGCCGTGGAATTGAGAGGAAGGCCCATAGCCGGGCTGACCACTGTGTCAAATCCCCTGTTCTGCGCCTGGATCGCTCCCACCTTCTGGATCTCCTTACAGACAGTCACACAGCGGCGGCACAGGATACATTTGCTGGTATCCCTTGTGATGGACGGGGAAATGTCCACCAGGGGTTTTGTCATTGCCCCCTCAAAACGGCTCTCTGTCACTCCCAGCTCATATCCCAGGTCCTGAAGTTCACAGTTGGTATTGCGCCCGCAGTTTAGGCAGTCCTTGGGATGGTTGGAGAGAAGCAGTTCATAGAGCACCTTTCTGGCCTCCAGCACTTTAGGCGAATGGGTCCTGATAACCATCCCCTCCCGCACCTTTGCCATACAGGATGCCTGCAGGTTCCTCATGCCTTCCACTTCCACCACGCAGATACGGCAGGAACCGTACTGGTGAACGTTCTTCATATGGCAGAGACTGGGAACCTTGATACCCACGGACTCTGCTGCTTCCATAATGGTAGAGCCCTCCGCTGCCTCCACCGGTTTTCCGTTGATTGTTATATGTATCATACGATTATCTCCTCCTTGTTACGATCAGTTGGCATCCCGTCTATCTGCGGTCACAGTGCAGACATCTCAGCGCCTCGCCCATGGCATCCAGTTTATGGAACCCGCAGTTTACTTCCATGAAGTTGTCTTTTCTCTCCTCCGGAGACAGGCATCTGGTCTGGAACCGGTTATGAGGTTCATTTACTTCTATATCGATCTCGGGAATGGTAAACCGCTCACCCTGATTCAGTTCGCCCTGTCCGCCCAGGTACTGGTCGATCTTCACAGCCGCCTTTTTACCGTCCGCAATGGCTTGGATCACCACATTGGCTCCCCAGGGGCTCACATCGCCTCCTGCAAATACGCCTTTCTCGCCGGTCGCTCCGGTGAAACGGTCAATGGCCAGCTTTCCGTTCTTCTTCACTTCCACATTGGTGGTCCTGTATGCCTGATGGTCCACATCCTGGTTAATGGCCGTCACCACGCCATCGCACTCCAGGAAGAAATCAGAATCCGGGATATGCGCCGTGCGTCTGCGTCCGTCACTGCCGTAATCCGTCTCCTTTCTGCGTACCAGGTGAATACCGGTCACCTTTTTGTCCGCTCCCAGGAATTCCACAGGAGATGCCATGGTGATGATCTTCACACCCTCTTCCCTGGCCTCCACGATCTCCTCCCCGCCTGCGGGCATTTCCTTCTCAGATCTGCGGTAGATAACGGTTACCTCTGATGCACCCAGACGGACCGCGGTCCTGGCCACATCCATGGCCGTGCTTCCGCCGCCGATCACCACCAGCTTATTAGGAACGCTCATATCCTGTTTCAGTCCGATCCGCTTAAGGAATCCAAGGCCGCTTTCCACGCCCTTTAAGTCCTCTCCCGGCACATCCAGCAGCCTGGAAACCTGGGTTCCTGCCGCGATATAGATTGCATCGGACTGCTTTTTCATATCTTCAAAGGAGATATCCGTACCAACCTTTGTGTTCAGGTGGATTTTCACACCGCTCATCTCAATGGCGCGGATCTCTTTCTGGAGCACTGCCTTGGGAAGTCGGTATTCAGGGATTCCCCAGTAGAGCACGCCTCCTGCCACGGATTCCGCCTCATATACATGGACCTCATGCCCCATATTAGCCAGAAAATATGCACAGGAGAGACCGGAAGGGCCTGCTCCGATAATGGATATGCGTAATCCGGTGGCGGGCCTTGGCTCAATCATAGGAATGGCATACTCATCCCGCAGGGCATAATCCCCGATAAACCGTTTCACGGAACAGATGGACAGCGCCTCATCTACCTGGGAACGGCGGCAGTGGTCCTCACATGGATGGGTACATACACGTCCGCACACTGCGGGGAAGGGGTTATCCTGGCGGATCAGGCGGTAAGCATCCTCGATCCTTCCGGCTGCCAGCATGGACATATAGCCGGGTATAAATACATTGGCAGGGCAGGCGTTGCGGCAGGGCGATGACTGAAGCTCCGCGCATACACCAGCGGTACAGTGTTTTTCGTAAATATGGGACTCATATTCACTTCGGAAATATTTAAGGGTGGAGAGCACCGGGTTGGGGGCTGTCTGGCCCAGGCCGCACATGGCCGTCTGCTTGATGGTTTCTGCCAGTTCCTCCAAAAGCTCCAGGTCTCCCGGTTCTCCCTTGCCCTCTGTAATGCGCTCCAGGATCTCCAGCATCCGCCTGGTGCCATTACGGCAGGGGAGGCATTTTCCGCAGGACTCGTCACAGATAAAGTCCATAAAATACCTGGCCGTATCCACCATACAGGTGTCCTCATTCATGACGATCAGTCCGCCGGAACCCATGATGGCCCCTAATTTGGACAGGGATTCATAGTCCACTGAGGTATTCAGGTGTTCTTTGGTCAGGCATCCTCCGGAAGGCCCGCCGGACTGGATGGCCTTAAACTTCTTGCCGCCAATGATCCCGCCGCCGATCTTATAAATAATGTCACCCAGCACGGTTCCCATGGGAACCTCGATAATACCCGCATTGACAATATCTCCTGCCAGGGCAAACACCTTTGTACCAGCGCTTTTCTCAGTGCCGATCCCATGGTACCACCCGGAACCGTTGAGGATAATGGGGGCCACATTGGCCAGCGTCTCCACGTTATTGATGATGGTGGGACTTTCAAACAGACCCTTTTCAAAGGGGAAGGGCGGTTTCTGCCTGGGCTCGCCTCTCCTGCCCTCGATGGATGCCAGGAGAGAAGTCTCCTCGCCGCAGACAAACGCTCCTGCACCGATACGGATCTCCAGGTCAAAGGAGAAATCGCTGCCAAATATATGCTCACCCAGAATTCCGGCTTTCCTGGCCTGGTCAATGGCATTGCCAAGGCGTTCCACCGCGATCGGGTACTCGGCACGGACATATACATATCCTTTGGAGGCCCCGATGGCGTATCCGCCCAGCATCATGCCTTCAATAATGCTGTGGGGATCTCCTTCCAGAATACTTCTGTCCATAAATGCTCCGGGATCGCCCTCGTCCGCATTACAGACCATGAATTTCCGGCCGTCCTCAGAAACAGCCTTAAGCCCTGCTTCCCACTTTACACCGGTTGGGAAACCAGCTCCTCCTCTGCCCCGAAGCCCCGAGGCCTTCATCTCATCCACCACTTCCTGGGGTGTCATGCCGGACAGCGCCTTGGCCATTGCAGCATATCCATCTCTGGATATGTATGCTTCCAGGGAAGCATATTCCATATGACCGCAGTTTCTCAGGGCGATGCGCACCTGGCCCTGGAAAAACTCTATATCCTCCATCTTTGGAACGTAGTTCCCCGATTCCTCGTCAAAATATGTAAATTCCTCACAGATCTCATCCTTCAGAAGATGCCTAGCAACCACCTGCTCTGCTTTTTCCGGATTCATCTTTGTATAGAAAATGCCTTCCGGTTCCACCAGGATCACAGGTCCCATGGCGCAAGTGCCCATACATCCGGTCACTGTCACCTTCACTTCATGGGACAGGTTATATGCATCCACCGCCTTGATCAGTGCATCCCTTACTTCCCCGCAGTTGGAGGAAATGCAGCCCGCGCCTCCGCATACCAGCACCTGGCGTTTGTAAGACAGCTGCTGCCTGAGATATTCTTCTTTTATTCTTAACAGATCTTCCTGCTTTCTCACTTCCATCACTGCTCTCCCTCCTCTTCATAGTAACGTTCCAGGATCTGCTCCAGTTTGTCGGGGTTTACCTGCTTGTAAACCTGGTCGTCAATGGACATGGCCGGTGCCAGACCACAGGCTCCGATACAGCGCGCCACCTCAAAGGTGAACTTCCTGTCGGCCGTTGTCTCTCCGATCTCCACATCCAGCAGATCCTTTATCCGTTCCACGATTTTTTTGCCGCCCCGCACGTAACAGGCGGTTCCCAGACAGACACGTATGGTGTGCTCTCCTCTGGGCTGTGTGGAGAAGAAAGAGTAGAATGTCACTACTCCCGATACCTCTGCCAGCGGAACGTCCAGCGCGTCCGCAATCACCTTCTGTACTTCCAAAGGCAGATACCCATAAATTCCCTGCGCCATATGAAGGACCTGGATCAGGCTTCCTTCCTTGCCCTTGTACTCTGCCGCCAATTCACCAATCCGTTTTAACAGCGCTTCCTCACTGTGGTCACAGCAGCATGTATGCGTGTTTTCACCCATAACTTTACCTCCTCACTTTTCCACGATCCATTTGACCGTGGACCTTCCTTAGCCCGCTTTTGTTTTCCATTTGTTTAAGCGTTGCGTTGCTGGCCTGGCAAACGGCTGCAGTCCGTTTGACGGCTCCCTCATCGCAGGTTCTCCCGATCATTGGGAGAGTGTATTGTGAAAAATTATACAAAGTTAAGGCGGGAGCAACCTTATGGGTTGCTCCCGCCAAAATGTCCCTGTATAATCATTTCTGACTTTTTAAAAATCTCTCGCTTGCGGTGTAGCAAACGAACATTGCCAATTACAACTCTCATATCGCACCTCAATCCAATGAACTAATATGTAAACAATTCAATCTCCCTTAAAAACTGGTGTCCGCGCCCGTCATGCCCCGTGGCATCTTATGCCGGAAAGTTCCGCCGGAACGCCCTGCACATCCGGGAGACGTATGAACGTTGGTATGTCCTATCATCCTGTCCTTTGTATTGTGCCTAAAAATTTTTGGTATATCAAAATAATTTTGTATATATTTTATGGTAACATATAAAATTGTACTTGTCAATATACAATCTTTTTTATAACAATCTTTTTCACCGTTCCAATTCTCCATTTTTACCCGATTTTTTTCAGTCTATTCTAAATTTTTCCTGTCGATTTCTGTCGAATTTCTGAATAATATTTGCACCATTTCCAACATATGGTACAATAGCTTTAACAAAATCTTTATACTTTTTTATCAGAAAGGAGTCCTTATGTTTGATTTAGATTTTATCATCACTGCTTTGGGCTTTATTGTCCCCATCATTCTTGTTATCCTCATTATTACCCAGGGGTACGTAAAAGCTCCGCCGGACCACGCCTATATCATATCCGGCCTTCGCAAACAGCCCCGCGTGCTCATCGGCCGGGCAGGTATCAAGATACCTTTTTTTGAGCAGATGGATAAACTGTATCTGGGGCAGATCACCGTGGATATCAAAACGGATGAGTATATCCCTACCAACGACTTCATCAATGTTATGGTGGATGCGGTTGCCAAAGTAAGGGTTGCGGATGATGGTGAACGTATGAAGCTGGCCATGAGGAACTTCCTCAACAAGGAGCCTGCCAAGATCGCATCGGACCTTCAGGACTCCCTTCAGGGCAATATGCGTGAGATCATCGGCACACTTACCCTGCGGGCCATTAACACGGACCGTGATTCCTTCTCAGACCAGGTAATGATCAAGGCCTCCAAGGACATGGAAAAGCTGGGAATTGATATCCTCTCCTGTAACATCCAGAATGTAACGGATGAGCACGGACTGATCCAGGACCTTGGTATGGACAACACTTCCAAGATCCGTAAGGACGCATCCATTGCAAAAGCCGAAGCGGAACGGGATATTGCCATTGCCCAGGCTGCGGCCGACAATGCAGCCAATGATGCCAGGGTGATCGCCGAGACGGAGATCGCCCAGAAGAACAATGAACTGGCCATCAAGAAAGCCGAACTTCAGAAAGCATCCGACACCAAGAAAGCGGAGGCGGACGCTGCTTACGAGATCCAGAAACAGGAACAGCAAAAAACGATCCAGACCGCCACGGTCAATGCACAGATTGCCAGGGCTGAGCGTGAGGCCGAACTGCGCAAGCAGGAGGTATTAGTCCAGCAGCAGGCGCTGGAGGCCGAGATCAACAAAAAGGCGGACGCTGACAGATATGCCATTGAGCAGGCTGCCGCGGCCGGACTGACCAAACGCCAGCGTGAGGCGGAGGCCAAGAAATACGAGCAGGAGCAGGAAGCACTGGCCAAAAAAGCCCAGGCCGATGCGGAACAGTATGAGCGCGAAAAGGATGCGGAAGCGCAAAAAGCCATTGCGGAAGCACAGAAGTATGCCATGGTCCAGGAGGCGGAAGGTATCCGGGCCAAGGGCGAAGCCGAGGCTACGGCCATCCGGGCCAAGGCATTGGCTGAGGCAGAAGGTATGGAGAAAAAGGCCGAGGCTTACCAGAAGTACAACAAGGCAGCCATGGCCGAGATGATGATCCAGGTGCTTCCTGAAATTGCAGGAAGAATTGCTGAACCCCTTTCACAGATCGACAAGATCACGATCATCGGAGGAGGCGGCAACGACTCTGAAAGCGGTGTTGGCTCCATCGCCGGTAATGTCCCCGTTGTTATGGCAAAGCTGTTTGAGTCCATGAAAGAGACCACGGGCGTGGATCTGGCTGAGATCATGAAAGCCGATACATATGATGCCAAAGTGACACGCAATGTAAATCTTACCGGCGCCCCTGACATAGTGATCGGCGCAAATGGGGAGGCAAGTCCCAATCAGTCTGTTTAATTCCTATTTTGTCTACATATTGAGATGGTGCAGCCAGATTTCCGGCTGCACCATCTTCTTAATATCATCTTCATAATATCATTTTTTTAATACTATTTTTATTTTTACATATCCTTATCTGGCATCTCGGGATTCCTCATCCTGGACCACGGTCCATTCTCCGGATATCACTTCAATGTCATCAGATGCCTCCCTGTCCGTAATTCTTCCATCTTCCCCGGACACAGGTGCTCCGCCTCCTCTGTTATCCAGATTCGGATACTGATCCGGATTTTGTTCCATTCCTCCTTCCGGTCCTTGTTCCGGTCCTCTTTCCGGTCCTCTTTCCGGTTCTCCTTCCGAATCCTTCTCCTGTCCTTTATCCGGTTCCTTATCTCGCTGCACCATTGCTTCCTTCCAGCGTATGATCACCCTGAACAGGTCATCCTCCACCTCGATCTTCATGGTGCCGCCCTGGATCTCCACAAAACTTCTGGCAATGGCAAGCCCCAGGCCGGAGCCCTCTGTGTTGCGGGATGAGTCGCCCCGCACAAACCGCTCGGTCAGCTCCTCCGGCGATACATTCAGCTCCTTGGCCGATATATTGCGCATGGAGATATTAACATACCCATCCGGTTCCCGGGCGACCAGAATGTATGCCCTGGTTCCCGGCAGTCCGTACTTCGCAATGTTGACCAAAAGGTTTTCAAATATACGGTATGTCTTCTGGCTGTCCAGGTACAGAACCACACGTTCCTCGGGCAGGTTAAACCTGAACTCAATCCCGCTGGCCTCCATCTTATCCGACAGTTCAAAGCGGACCTGCTTCAAAAGACTGATAATATCCACATTTTCCGGGTGCAGGGTTACGGTGCCGCTGCTGGCCTTGCTCACTTCAAACAGGTCTTCGATCAGCACCTTCAGACGCATGGACTTCTGGTCCAACACCTGGATATAGGACCTGCGCTCCTCCTCAGTGACATTTTCCTGTTTTAAAAGGTTTACATAAGTGATAATGGCAGTGAGGGGCGTCTTTAAGTCGTGAGATACATTGGTGATCAGCTCGGATTTGGTCCGCTCGCTTTTTACCTCCTGTGCAACTGCCTTTTTTAAGCCCTCCTGGATTCTGCAAAGCTGTTCCTTAAAGGGATTAAATATACCCAGGTCTTCCTTGATCTCCACATCCAGGTTGCCCTCTGCGATCTCATTGATCCCATTTAGCAGCGTCCTGTATTTCACCTGCATCTCTCCCCAGTATTTCCTCAAAAGGATAAACAGCACAATGGAATAGATTACCAGAGCACCGATCCCCCAGAACCACAGACAAGAGATCAGGGTCAAAATCACGAAGTTTCCGATCACCGCCTTGCCGATGATCTTAGTGGACCGGCTCTCCCAGTCCGTCTCATTGAACACATTCAGGGCATTGCAGGCCCAGCGCTTGATAAAGCGCAGGAATCTTCCAAGCCAGGTGCGCTCCTTAAAGTAGCGCCACAACCCCAGGGAAAAGACCGCCCTGTAGCATGTGATCCCCCAATAGAACAGGCCATAAGCGATTCCCCAGAATACAAGGTTGATCACCACCACCATCACATCCGCGGACCATGGCAGGAATTCGGCTCTCAAAAGCTCCTGCTTCAAGGTTCCGGTCACGGTTGCGGACATAAGAGTACCGGGAATGCTTCCCTCTCCCATGATGCAGAGCCATCCCATCCCGATCAGGCTGAGAGGTTCAAAGCTCAGGCGGCACAGCGCGCTTTTGCCGATCTCCAGCTTCTTAACAGCCGGAAGGGCCAGGGCCATTACGGCCAGGATAAACATCATGCTGCCCACGACCGTATAGTATCCGCCTCCGTCAATGTATGATCTGCCATCAGTCTCCCAGTCATCTGCCAGACGCATGGCATTGTTAAATGTGTCAGGCACGCACCTGAACTGGATCTTAATATTCTTTGGACCGGAAAACCGCACATCGCTGTAGCGGTAGTCATCAGACAACCTTTGGGTCAGTGGATCGTAGAATTCAAAACGGTTCATTGCCTGAAGCAGTCTGGAGGCATCCTCATCCCCCCCTGCAAAGTCCACCACCTTAAGGCTTCCTGTTCCGGAAAACTCCACAGTGAATTTGAATTCCCTTGCCTGCTCGTTTAAAGGTGAGTCAAAGAACTGTTCCGGGCTGTTCACATTGCTCCTCTGGTACCGGTTGTTTTCATCCAGCACTGCGTAGAAAAGGGCTGAATTGTATTTCTGGAAATAGCGCTCCCAATCCCTGCCCACAGTGTCCATAAGTGTCTGGAGGCTTTGATAGTAGTCCAGATCATACTGGGAATCGTAATAATTGTAATCCGATACGATCCGGAGCTCTGTGTTATCCATGGAATCATCAAACACATCGGAGCTGAGATGTTCTGCCGTCACACCGTACTCACCGGCAGATACGTTACCGGCAGATACGTTACCTGTAGATACGTCACCGGCGCCGTCTTCACTGCCATCTGCTCCTGACGCGCCCGGGCCTGCCCCATCCACTTCATCGGAAGTGCCGGTACTGCTCCCGGCCTGGCTGTACGTAACGCCGCGGTCATCTGTAAAACCATACTCCTCAGCCCTGGCCCTGCGGATCTTTTCCTCCAGGCCGGGAAGGAATGCCTGGGAATAGGTGAGCACCCGGCCCTCCTCTTCCTGCTTTTGCTGATGCCATATCTCGTAGCTGAAATTCATGACCTGGGTAGCCAGGCCGCTGTAATCATAATTCTGTTCCATCAGACGTGTCATTCTGTCTGAACTGTATTCCCCGGCCTTTGCCTTCATGTACGGGTAAAGGCCTATGGTTGCGGCCGATGCCGCCGCCACCGCCAGTATAATAAGCCACACGCCTAACTTATGGCTGTTTTTCAATTTTGTATCCAACTCCCCACACCACCTTTACATATTTGGGCTCCCTGGGGTTTACCTCGATTTTTTCCCTCAGGTTACGGATGTGTACCATGACCGTATCCGTATTGATGGCCCTTTCATTCCAGACCCGCTCATATATCTCCTCAGCGGGAAATACACGGCCCGGGTTCTGTATTAACAGCAACAGGATCTTAAACTCAATGGGCGTCACCTTCACACAGCTTCCGTCCACCATAACCTCCACGGTCTCCTCATTGACCTCCAGTCCGCCCAGTCTGTGAATCTTAGGATTCTCAGCCTGTTTGGAATTCAGCCGGTCCATAAAACGGTGGTATCGCCTGAGCTGGGAATTTACCCTGGCCAGAAGTTCCATGGGAGTAAAGGGCTTTGTGATATAATCATCGGCGCCCATATTCAGTCCCAGTATCTTGTCAACTTCCTCTGATTTGGCAGACAGGAAAATAACCGGAAAATCATGTTTTTCCCTGAGCTTTGCGGTCATTGTGATCCCATCCATCCTGGGCATCATCACATCCACGATAGCCAGGTCGATCTCATTGTCCTCCAGCACCTTCAGCCCTTCTATTCCGTCTGCAGCCTGGAACACCACGTATCCCTGGCTTTTTAAAAATATCTCAACGCCTTCCCTTATCTCTTTGTCATCCTCTACCAGTAAAATCCGGTCCCCGCTCATGTCCATATCCTCCTTACGTATATTATCCTAGCAGTCAATTCAAAATATATCCGTCATAAAATTAAAAAGAATTTCTAAAGTCTTATTGTAGCATTCCTAAGGATATTCTTCAACCTCCCCCAGATCGGGCCGTACATCAGCAGGCATTTGGTTCATGGTCACAGGCTCTCTGTAAACACAATGGGATTTGTATGACATTGTTATTTTTTTAATTAAATTGACAAATACTTATGCGAATGATATGGTTTTATATATTAAATAATAATGATTACTGTTATTTATTTAGCAAAGAGTTTGTAAAGGAGGACATTTCATTGAGTACATATGTTATCACAGGCGGTACCACCGGTATCGGTGCAGCAACCCGCAAACTACTTCTGTCACAGGGTCATGAGGTATTCAACATTGATTTTAAGGGCGGCGATCATTTGGCTGACCTATCTTCCCCGGAAGGCCGCCAGAGCGCCGTTGACGAGGTATTTCGCCGTTATCCGGACGGGATCGATGTGCTGATCTGTAATGCAGGCGTAGGGCCTACGGCACCGCCCCAGACCATTTTTGCCCTGAACTTTTTTGCCAGCGTACGCATCGCAGAGGCCCTGAGGCCCCTGTTAAAGAAAAAACATGGAAACTGCGTGATCACTTCCTCCAACTCCATCACCAACATGACCGTGCGTATGGATTGGGTGGATATGCTTTCCAATGTCATGGATGAGGAACGGATTCTGGAGTTTGTGAAGGATATCCCCCGGACCCAGGCAGCTTCCTGCTACAGTTCATCCAAGCACGCCCTGGCCCGCTGGGTGCGCCGTGTATCCCCCTCATGGGCCGTGGACGGACTGCGCATCAACTCCGTTGCCCCCGGCAACACCACCACCCCCATGACCCAGAATATGACGGACGCCCAGATGGACGCCGCCCTACTCATCCCCATACCCACCCGATACGGCAGGAAGGAATTCCTGGATGCCGAGGAGATCGCCAACGGGATCGTTTTCCTGGCTTCCCCCATGGCCAGCGGGATCAACGGCGTGATTCTGTTTGTGGACGGCGGAATCGATGCCCTGCTGCGCTCGGAACGTTTTTAACATAAATCTAGGAGGATAATGATATGACGATATTAGAGCAATACATTGACTGCATGCAGAAGGGGGATGAGGCTGCCCTGGCCGATCTGTTTAACGAATACGGAGTACTTCACGACTCTTCCGTGATCAAGGCCGGTATGGACACCATCCACCTGGAGGGAAAGATGGCCGTGGAAATGATGTTCCACCACAAATTCGGATTTAACGGTGGACCCTTCCCCATTCACAGTGTAAAATATGCGGATGCCAATACCGTGTGGTATTTCATCACCTATCATGAGCACGTGGTGCCGGTGACCGCATTTCTCTCGGAAGTGGATGATGAGGGCAAGATCAAACGGCTCAACATCTACCCCTTGTAATAAGATCAGGGCGGCCCCGTCAGGGAGCCGCCCTTTACCTTATCTGCACACAATGAGATTTTCCAACGTCTTTTCCACATCCAAAAGAAAATACAGTTCATTTCCACACATATAATACGCCTTTTCAGCCAGCAATGCGGCTTCCTGCTTTTCCGGCCCCCGAATCCGGTCCTCAGCCTTCAGCTGGGCCATATAGGGATCTCCGTGCAAAAGGATTCCCGCATAATACTTCTTCCAATGGATGACCATGACAAGCTGACGGTCCACAAAGGTCTCCCCGCTGTCCACAGGGAATCCAGGACTGTCCGGTTCTATGCAGCCCTCTATGCAGTTCTCAATACAGCCCTCCAGACGGACCACGGGAACAATGGTCCCCTTATGGTTGCAGACACCTGCATAATATCCCGGAAGGCAGGGCATGGCAGATAAGACCACATCCTTGCATATCTCTTCCACATAAGAAAATTCAACCGCATATTTCCGGCCGTTTCCCGGGATACAGAGCACTTCCCTGACTGGTTCATCTGTCATAACGCTCCTCCTTTTTGTACCTTCCAATGAGGATCTCAGTGTCCAGAGCAGCGCATATATGGCCGCTGCCCATGATACTGCAGCCGCAGATGCCGGTTCTGCTCCTAAAGCCGCTGCCCAGAAGGGCAGGAAGGGATTTTATCACAATGCGTTTCTGCCCATAGATGTGATCCATGAGAAAGAATCCCTCGTGCTCCGCACCTCTTACATACACAAGGACGGCCCGTTCCGGTATCTCCCCGCCCAGTGAGTAAAAGCCGTGCAGATCAATGATCGGAACCATCCTGTCCTCGTACAAAAGATATTCCCGCCCATTCATGCAGCGCATCATATCCTTAACCGCGCCATATTCCAGGAAACGGTACACATGGCGGGCAGGTATGGAAAAACGGTACGGTCCTATTTTGAACCGGACACATTCCATGGATGCCAGGTTCAGGGGAACCGTGATGGCAAAGGAACTGCCCTCCCCTTCCTTGCTGCGTATGGAAAGGCTGCCCCCCACCTCCTCCATGATGTTCTTAACCACGTCCAGTCCCACGCCTCTTCCGGAGTATTCCGTCACTGTCTCATTGGTGGAAAACCCCGGGGAAAGCAGGACTTCCTTGATCTGCTGGATATCCTCCCCCGGACCGGTCATCAGACTTCTTTCCATGGCTTTTTCCCTGACCTTTTCCATATCGATCCCTCTGCCGTCATCGCTAATGGTCAGGCGCAGTTCCCCGCCTGCGTTCTCTGCTGAAAAAACAACCTTCCCTCTCCTGTCTTTTCCCGCCTCCTGGCGCTGATCCGGCGCTTCTATGCCATGGTCCATGGCATTGCGCACCATGTGCAGCAGGGCCTCAGACACGTAATCCACCACGCTTTTATCCGCTTCCACATCCGCACATTGGACCACCAGCTCAGCTTCCTTTTTTTGATCCCTGCACATGTCCCTTAAAGCCCGTTTCAGTTTTGGGACCACCTTTGCCACAGGCACAAGGCGCATCTCCATGACCGAGCGCTCGATCTGGCTCACCAGCAGGCTGATCTGATGGCCTGTTCCGTTTTCCACATCCTCCAGCCCGCTTTTGCTCAGTTCGTTCTCCAATATCTGCATCTGGAGCAGAAGCTGCGCCGCCTGGTTCTGAAGCTGGTCCAGACGCTCAATACGCACCTCCATAAAATCATCGCTGACCATCTCGGGCCGGTCCTTTTCACCGCCGGCCTTCCTGTTCCCGGAGGCCGGACCCAAACCGGATCCGCTGCCCCCGTGCAGGCTGTCCTCAGGCTCACTGTCAGCCACCACTTTGCACCCTGCCACAAACAGTCCATTTCTCAGGGTCTTCAGGACCGCCTCCTTATCACCGCTCTCAAACCGGATAAAAACGCCATTTTTCCCTATATATTCAGCGCTCTCTCCTGCCTTGTCCAGATCTTTGGGATATGTCTCCACCAGTGTGCAGATACCTGTTATGGACCGCACCAGCATGAATGCCCGGATATTCTCCATACGGCAGCCTTCCTCCAGGGTCACATTGACAACCGTGCCCCCCTGGGCCACAAAGGCTTCGGGTATCTCCGCCGCCGTCTCTCCCTCTTTGGGTCCTGCCCTTAATGTTCCGTCCGGTTCCAGCCCTTGCTCCTGATCCGGTTCCAGCCCCACCCCGGATTTGTTAAGTCCCCGGGGCTGCCCTGTCCCGGCCTTGTTAAGTCCCTGGGCCTGCGCTGTTTCCAGCACTTTGCCCTGTACTTTCCCCTGCTTCATTCCCGCCAGGCAGGCCTGGGCGCGGTTCTCAATACCGGATGTATCTCCGGGCTTGTAACCCTCCCTTTTCATCTGCTCCAGCTCCTGTTCAACAAAATCGGATGCTTCAAACAGCAGATCAAACAGTCCCGGCTCCGGCGATTCCAGATTTTCGGGATGCTCCCTGTAAAATGAAAACAAGTCCTCCAGCTTATGGGCCATGGAGGACAGGCCTCCCAGGCCCATCATGGCTGATGAGCTTTTTATGGTGTGCATGACCCTGAAAATGCTGTGAATACTGTCCTCCTCAAACCTGCCCTTTCTCTCTGCCTCCAGCAGTATATCTGCCAGCTGATTGTTAAGCTGCCTTGTCTCCAGCAGGTATACCTCCAGCATTTCCAGGGCATCTGATTCAAAATATCCCATAATCCGCTCCGTCCATTATAAACTTTCATACCACACACTTTGGTTTTTTCCATTCCTCTTGCCGTGATAAAGCGCCTTGTCCGCACAGCTTATCCCCTCCTCCAGGGCTTCCTGGGGTTTGAATACATGGAGCCCCAGCGTCATGGTACAGGAAAATCCTTCCGCTCCGTAGGGAATCACAAACTGTTCCACCTGTCTGCGCACCTTCTCGCTGATCTCATATGCCTCCTCAAGAGTGACACGGAACAGAATCATAAGGAATTCCTCTCCGCCCCACCGGACCACCCTGTGGTTACGGCAGTTGTCCTCCAGGATGTTGGCAATGCATACAAGGGCCATATCCCCGGCATCATGGCCGTACGTATCATTAACCAGCTTAAAATCATCAATATCAGCCATCACAAAGACTGTCTCCACATCCCCTGCCGTGCAGCAGCGCACATCCTCCAGCAGATCGCCCACAACATAACGCCGGTTGTACAGCCCCGTAAGCCCATCCCTGTACGCCATATAATTCAGCTTTTCCATACTGTCCCGCAGTTCCCTGTTCTGGCGGTCCAGTTCGTCCCTCTGCTTTTTCTGGGCCAGGTGGGCGTGGATCCTGGACTGGAGTTCCTTTTTGACAAAAGGCTTCTTGATATAATCGCAGGCACCCATGGAAAATCCCCTGACCACATCTTCGTCACTGGATTTGGAGGTCAGGAAAATGATGACCGAATCCTTTGGACTGCCATCCTTTAAATGATTGTAAAGCTCATAGCCGTCCGTGTCCGGAAGCACCACGTCCAGGAGGATCAGATCGGGACGGCACCGCTTTAACTGCTCCACAGCCTCCTGGCCGCTGTGGGCTTCCCAGAGGCTGATATCTTCCTCCTTTAAAGCTGCTTTAATCTGTTCGCAGATCAAAAGACTGTCATCCACGATCAACACTGTCTGCCTGTTTTCCTCTTTCATGTGCATTGTTCTTCCTCCTGGTTTTACAGCACAACAAGTGCATGTCTCACCGAATTTATTTCTAATTTTCCGTTTTCCCCATAAAAGAAAATGGTCCTGCCGTAATTCTTTCCCGTATCCTGGGCCATGAGAGGTATGCCCTTCCTGGCCAGGCTGAGTTTCACGGCCTCCGTATTTTTTTCTCCAATATCCATATGGATGTTGGATGATGAGAACATCCTGGCTCCACCTGCGATCTTGGCTACCAGCATATTTTCCCTGGCTCCCCGGCCCACCATTTCCTTTACCAGTTCACAGACGCCTTCATCCGCAAATTTATATGCATTTTCTTTGTTGGCCGCATACTCCCTTCCGGGGAGTATGATATGGGCCATACCTGCAATCCTTTTTTGGGGATCATAAAGGCAGATACCAATACAGGAGCCCAGGGCATAGGAGACCAGCACCTGGTTTCCTGATACGACTTTTCCATCTGCAATCCCAACTACAATCTTATCCATGGCGCTACTCCCTGAGTCTGTGAAGCATGATCCCCAAATCCTCCTGCTCCGGAAGGAACAGTATGTGGCCCCTGTAGGCCTTGCCCGACATTTGGAACCGGTTCTCTATGAGCAGGATATCATCACTTACGATCACCCAGTGGGACAGTGGATAGCTCAGGATCGCCCCTGCCATGTCGATACACAGTTCAGGCACTGACACATCCATCTCTATATTCATAAATTGAGACAGGGCGCGGATATAGGAACCGCACATGATATTGCCCAGCTCGCAGACCAGGGATGTCTCCATCTCATCCATCTCCATGATCCTTTGCGCTCTCCTGCCCAATATGGCCTCTATTACGGCATTTGTAAAGGTTTCGCTGAGCATAAACAGGAAGATCCCCTTCATCTGTCCCGTCACCTCCACCAGAATCCCTGTCTGCAGTTCCTCCGGCTGTCCCAGAACACGGCAGACCTCCTGATAGGACAGGACCTTAAGTGCCGGTATCTCCAGTTCAATGGGCTGGTCCATCATCTGCGACAGGGAGGTGACTGCATTTCCGGCTCCTATATTTCCAATTTCCATTAATATATCCTTTGATATCTCATCCAACTCCCTGTAAGTCTCCATCCCCTTGCCTCTCCTTTATATCCCTATAATTCAAAGCGTTCCACCAGCTCCTTGAGTATCTGGGCCTGTGCGGAAAGCTCCTCGCTGGCTGCCGCGCTTTCCTCCGATGTGGCTGAATTGCCCTGGACGATCTCCGAAATAAGTTCCACACTTTTCCGGATCTGGCTGATAGCCTCAGCCTGCTGTATGGACAGCCCTGAGATCTTATCCATCTCCCTGTTAACGGTCCTGGCCCCTTCCACGGAATCCTTTAATGTCCGGGCCGTTGCATTGACCGCGTCCATACCATCCCTTGCGGCCTCCGAATTCTTTTCCACCAGTTCCGCGGTAAGCTTGGACGCCCCCGCAGTCTTGGAAGCAAGACGTCTGACCTCTTCCGCCACAACGGAAAAGCCCCGGCCGGCCTCCCCGGCCCTGGCAGCTTCAACCGAAGCATTCAGGGCCAAAATATTGGTCTGGAACGCTATATCCTCAATCTGCCTGACGATCCCTGTGATCTCCCCGGAATTTTTCTTAACCTGCCCCATGGATTCCATCAGGGAAGCCATCTGCTCCTCGCACTCTCCCAGCCTGTGACCCACGGATGCGGCCAGACGGCTGGAGGCAACTGCGCTGTCCGCATTATTCCTTACGCTCTCTGCGATCTCATTAATGCTCACTGCCAACTCTTCCACGGAGCCTGCCTGCTCCGATGCGCCTTGTGCCAGGGCCTGGGCATTGTTGGACACCTGCTCTGCTCCCAGGGATACCTGCTCCGCGCTGCTGTTGATCTGATAAATGGAATTACGCAAAAGACGGCTGATCTCACTTAGCCCATTGCCCACCGCAATAAAATCCCCTTTAAACACAACCTCCGGCTGGTAGTTCAGATGACCGCCGCCCAGAGCCGCAAGCCCTCTGCGGATCTCCTCCACATAGTTCTTCAGAGCCTCTGATGTGCTGCGTATGTCATCGGCCAGCTGTCCCAGTTCGTCCCTGGACTTATATGAAAGTCCGATATCCAGACCGCCATTGGCAATGGTATTGGCCGCATCCTTTACCTCCCTGATGGGCCTTACAATACTTTTCGTTATGGTAACGCAGATCAGGACGGTAAATGCGATACATACCAGTGAAAGGAGGAGCAGCATAAACATAATCCTGTGGTTTGCCTCATGCGCCGCAGACATACTGTGCTCCGCGTCCGCCACAGATAAATCCACCACATCGTTGAGAACCGTCCGCACCGTATTGGCCTGGGGGAGATAACTGTCCACATACTCCTTTAAGACTTCCCTGTTTTCCCCCTCTTCCAGAAGAGACATGATCCTGGTCCTTGATACGGCCAGCTTCTGGAACTCTTCCTGCAGTTCCTTTACCTTTTCCGGTGCAGTGATATAACCGGTGGAAAGCTGGGTCAGAGCAGCCTCCTCCGATTGGATCAGCTCTTTTGTATTCTCAAGATATCTATCTTCATCCACCAGCTCATCGGTGGCTGCCATCAGGACTATATTCCGGTCCACCGCACGCAGGTTTGCAATCATGCGCAGGGAGGACTGTACATTGGCAAACGGCTCATTGTAGAGCCGGTCCATTCTGGAGGACACGGACTCTATGTTAAAAAGCGCCGTCACAACCGTGATAATATAGAGAATGATAATGGATATGAAAGCCACTGCCATTTTCTTGCCTGTCTTATAATTCTTGAACCGTTCCCTCATCATTTTTATCCCCGCAATCTTTATGAATTCAGATGGCAATCCACAACCCGCATAAATTCATCCGCCTTAAAAGGCTTGACGATAAAATCCACCGCACCTGCAACCAATGCCCTTTGGATCATCATCTCCTGCCCCACTGCCGAGCACATCACGATCCTGGTCCCCGGTTCTTTTGCCAGCATCTCCTCCAGGACCTCCAGGCCGGACTTGCCGGGCATGGTGATGTCAAGAAGGACCAGATCGGGCTTTACCTGCCTGAACACAGCCATGGCCTCTTCTCCGTCCTGTGCCTCAGACACATCCTGATACCCGCCTTCGTTCAGTATTTTGCGGATTATCTTTCTCATAAACATTGCATCATCTACAATTAATATCCGTTTATCCATATGGTCCCCTTTTATCCCTTCCTATTTTACAGGTTTTTATTGAACAGGCTCTCTATTTTACAGGCTTTTTATAAACAGCCGGATATACCGCCTCCAGCCTGGTCTCCTCCCTTGATAAAAGCTCCGCATGTCCCACCAGCAGATAGCCCCCCGGATTCAGGCAGGCCTCCAGCTGACGGACCAGCCATTCCCTTGAGCGGCGGTCAAAATATATCATTACGTTCCGGCATAATACCAGATCGAATTTTTCCGTTCCCGGCGCTGTCTCCATAAGATTATGGCGTCTGAACCGTATATTATACCTGAGCCGTTCTTCCACCTCAAAGGTGTTCTCCTCCCGGACCCGGCAATATTTTCTCTGCCATGACTCCGGCAGGCACTCCATCTCCTTAATGGGATAGATCCCCTGCTCCGCCTTTCTCAAGGCTTCGCCTGAAATGTCCGTGGCCAGCATACGGATACCGGGCATGCGTCCGCCCTTTTCCTTAAGTTCCTGGATCAGCATGGAAACCGAATACACCTCCTCGCCGGTAGAACATCCTGCACTCCAGATGTTACAGACGCCGCAGCTCCGGTTCTCAAACAGTTCCGGCAGTATTTTCTGCCCCAATACAGTAAAATGGGCCGGCTCCCTCATAAAGTATGTATAATTGGTGGTAAGCCGGTTCACCATCTCACCGGCCATAATACCGGTCCTGTCGTTCTTCATCAGCTCCATATATCTGGCAAAGGAAGTAATTCCCCGCCGCTCCAGTTCCCTGGCCAGCCTGCATTCGATCAGGACCTGCTTTTTTTCCAGGTTAATACCGTAGTGTTCCCTGATATATGTTACAATTTCATCAAATTCCTTTGCATTCAGTCTGATCACTCTGATTTCTCCCATACTCCCGTGAGTACCCGGACCAATTCCTCCTGATCCCCGTTTTCCTCTCCAACCGGTTCCCCGCAGACAGCACAGAGGGCGTCATCCTGTCCGCCCAGTATAAAAGCACAGGAAATCTCATTTCCATTGCCAAGGCAATAAAAAGTCAGAGGTTTTCCCTCATAAATCAGGACTCCTCCGACATTCCCCGGGGCCCCGGGTACTTTATGTAACTGGGGATGAATGACGATCTCCCGGATGCGGCCTGTTTCTACGTACAGTACCCTGTCTCCATCCCTGACAGCCACCAAATCCATGTGTATGACCTCCCATTTATTCCAATCCCATGGCCAGGGGATCAAGTACAAAAGCCGGATCATATCCGCCGTCCTCCCCTTCCAGAAGGGCCATTGCCTTCAGATAACGGTTATGGCTGCTCATTACCCCTTCCGGTATCCCATGGATCCGTTCCTCTCCGATCTCTGCCAGTCCGGCCACTGATTCAGCACCTATTCCAAACCTGAGGTCCCGGCATCTGACAATAATCAGGTAAGGCTGCCCTGTCTCAACCGGGGGAAACTCCATGCCCCCGCCAACCGCCAGGGGAAGCTCAGGATCGCGCTCACTCATGGCAGATACCCGCTCCACCCACTGCAGTGGAAGAAGGAAGCTGAAGCCGGCAAGATAAAAGAGAAGATATGAATCCCTTAACCTATCCATCCCCTTCTCCTTTCCGCCTGTACGGGCCGCCTTAAATCTTAACACATTATTTATATTCTATCATATATGGGAGAGATTTACTATTGTAAAATTCAAAACAAAAACAGGCGCCCGCTGTGAGGTCCCTGTTTTGTCCCTGATCCGCAATTATCTGAACTGAATGGGCTTTGTGTCCCATGTAAGGGGTTCCATTTGGTAATCCTGCAGCTGGTCAATGAGATCATCCAGACAGGATGCCGTGCTGTGTACAATGTCATGGGCCAGAAGCACCACCCGGTGTCTGCCCTGGATCGTCCTTTTTGCATTAGCTATGAGTTCCTCAGGGGAGGCGGGCTTGACCGCGTCCTCAAGGCTGGCATTCCAGTCAAAATAGGTAAACCCCCTGGCACTCATCCGGTCTATTATCTCCTGCCGGACAGCCCGGTTATAGGAATTAATGCTGCCGCCGGGAAATCGGTACAGTTTTATCTCAGCCCCCGTCACCTCCAGGACCGTCCTGTATGCTTCCTGGAAATCTTCCATAAAACAATCCGTGCTCCTGTAGATTTCCTCATAGTCATGGCGGTTGCAGTGGATGCCGATGGTATGGCCCTCTGCGGCGATGCGCCGGGCCACCTGGGGATGCCTGCGCACATTCTCTCCCACCAGGAAAAAGGTGGCCTTTATGTTCCTCGCTTTCAGGACATCCAAAACCGCGTTGGTATTTTCTTCTGACGGCCCATCATCAAAGGTGAGATATATGGTTTTAGGCTGCTCGCTTTTTTCCTTTTTCCGTTCCCGTATTCCGGCCACGATCATGTCTGCAGCCATTTCCCCCTGGGTTATCACGGTGCCCGGATCCAAAGGGAATGCCGCCGGCTGTCCTCCTGCCCTGTCCATGCCCGCTGTTCTGTACATACCCGCTGTTCTGTACATGCCCGATGTCCTTTCCCTTCCCATGGAACTCACAGCCGGCACCGTGAAGATACACACCGACACAACCGTGGATAAGGCCAGCAAGGCCAGCCGTCCGGCAGACCTTTTCCAGCCCTTTGAATATGAATTTCTTCTGTACACCATATATGCCCCTCTGAATGTAAAAAGCCCCTGTGCTCCCAGGAACCTGAATGCATCTGAATCTTGCTTTCTGGTTCCCAGCTTACACAGGAGCGGCATCAAAATACCATCATTTTTGCATCAAAGTTGCATCATCTGGAAATTTTTAAAAATAACTCGTTGATTCCCTCATAAAAGCCAATGGTCACTATGGTCTTCTGATCCCCCACCCCGCTGCAGACATACTTGCTGAAATAGGGCGTGGCCTCCATCAGTGGATTATCTGTTTCGTATGGCGTTGGGGCTTCCAATCCCATATACTCCGCCCAGTCCCCGGCGATCCGGTCCGGATCCATATTCTCCCAGGTCAGGGGCGTCCTGGCATAGAACTCGTATATTTTCCCGTTATCAGCGTCAATATACGCCTCCATGAGCCTGTTTTCCCTGTCCGTGTTCTTCTGTATACTGGCCAGCTCCAGTTTCCAGACCGCCACATTATTCCTGGGTTCCAGCACATCGATGGCAGAGTACAGGGTGGCGTCATACGCACCGCTGTCCACATTTCTCACCGTATCCGGCAATATTCCCAGTTCCTTCAGGGCAGCCAGCCCCTGGTTGCAGGTCTCATAAATCTGATAATCCGTGATCTCCTTTCCGGAAGGACCTTTGTGGTTCAGCACAAAAGCATAGGTTCCATCCAGATCACCGTATCCGCTGTCCCTGGTAAGGGCGTATTGTTCACTTTCGGGAAACATCTGTCTTCCCAGGCTTTCGGACAGGATATAGAGTTTTTCGCCCGGACTCAGGGTATACCGGTACCCTTCCCCGTCCGATTCCATGGCCCTGGTGTAAATCTGCCCTAATATGGCCTTATCCCGGTATCTGGCAAAAAGCTCAGGCCCCGCAATGGACAGCAGCATGATCAGAACGGTAAATAAAAGAAGGAACAGGCTGAATATCATCTTCCTCATACGTTCTCCTCCTCTGCCCGGACAGGCAGGACAAAGCTCATGCAGGTCCCTTTTCCAGGTTCACTCTCTATCTCCAGACGGCTTCCGTGCAGCAGCAGGATCTCTGCGCACAAAGCCAGCCCCAGCCCTGCGCCGTTCCGGCTCCTGGACCTGGATTTGTCCACCATGTAAAACGCCTTGGTGATCTTTTTCTGCTCCTCCCTGGGGATCCCCACCCCATGGTCCTTTACCTGGAATCGGTATCCCTCATCCAGCTGCTTGCCGTACACCTCGATCAGCCCCTCCGGCTCCGATGCCTTGCAGGCATTATCCAACAGGTTCATGAGCACGGATTTGATCAGGTTTCCCTCCGCCCAAACAGTTCCCTCGTCATAGTTAAAATATATCTTCATGCTCTTGTTCAGCACGTACATATCATAGAGGTACAAAAACAGGGATTCCACGGAAACCGCTCCAAACTCCGCCCCTCCGTGTCTGGTGACCATGATGTCCAGCAGACGGAAGGACATGGCCTCCAAACGCTTTCCTTCCGTATAGATATAGTTGGCCGACACAAAACTCTTTTCCTCGTCCAGCTTTCTTGAACGGAGCATGTCGGCATATCCGATAATGGATGTGAGGGGCGTCTTCAGTTCATGGGCAAATGCAGCCACAAAGTCTTCCCGCGACTGGATCTCATCCTCCAGCTTGTTGATGTTGTCCTCCAGGGCATTGGCCATCTGGTTAAAATCAATGGTGAGCTGTCCCAGCTCATCGCTGCTGACCTTCCTGGCCCGGTAATGGTAATCCCCGGAAGCCATGCGCTTGGTGGCCCGGGTCAGCAGACGGATGGGCCTGGTAAGCAATGAGGCAATCAGATGCATGATCACGGTGCCGCACACCAGCATCGCAATGGTCACCTGGCGGTAAACGGAGAATCCCAGAGCGCGCTCATGGAACACCTCCGACACATCCCTCATGGTTTCCAGGTACAGGACACGGTCCAGGGCGTTCACCGTGGTCCCGGTCTGTATATAATAGCTGCCGCTGCGGCTGACCACCCGGTATGACTTGGCGTCAGGACCGGTCTGGTCTAAAAGGCGGTTATCGATGTCAAAACCGCTGCTGGCATACAGCACGTTCCTCTGTTCATCGGAAAGGCGCAGCATACGCCTTGCATTGTGTCCCCCGCTTTCCAGGTTTGAGGCTATCTGTCCCACTGTGGTATCCTGCAGCACATCATATTTGGCAGGCACATTAAGGGCAGCTGTCTCAAAGGCAAAACGCAGGATACTGCTGTCGTCCAGCGTCTGACTCACTTCCCGCTCCAAAGCGGTTTGGAAAACATAGTTGACAAAATAAAAACCGCTGAAACCAAATCCCAGGGCCATGACGATCATGGTCCACACAAGGAGTTTAAAGGAAAATTTCATTGAGGCACCTCAAGGCGGTATCCCACTTTGTACACCGCCACCAGACTGTTTTCCCATCCCAGTTTTCTTCTCAGCCTCTGCACATGGAGGTCCAGGGTACGGCTGTCCCCTGAGTATTCCCCTTCCCATACCTTTTCGTACAGTGTCTCCCTGAACAGGGCTACATTTTTATTCCGGATAAACAGGAGCAGGAGCCCAAACTCCTTGTTGGTCAGTACCACCGGCCTTCCGGCCCTGGTTACCATCCTGGCCTCCACATCCACGGTCACATCCCCCGCCCTCAGAAGGCGTTCCGTCTTGTTGTACCTGCGCAGCACCGCCTCCACCCTGGCAGTCAGCTCCACCATGTCAAAGGGCTTTACCAGATAATCATCCGCTCCCAGCCGCAGGCCCTTGACCCTGTCCCTCACCTCGTGCTTTGCTGTTATAAAGATCACAGGGACCTCCAGGGGGCGTATGTACTCCATGATATCGTAACCATCCACCCCGGGCAGCATCACGTCCAGAAGAATCAGGTCAAAAGATTCACCCTCGATCATCTTCAGTGCCGACACACCGTCCTGGACCGCCCTGCAGTGATAGCCCGCAGCTGTCAGATTCATATCGATCAAATCACAGATTGGTTTTTCATCATCCACTATCAGTACTTTTATCATTGCTCTGATCTCCACCCCCAATATGCCCGCAGCCGTTCCACCAGTTCATACATGGTGTCGCTGTCATTGCACTGAACCGTATGTTTTATGTCCGTATCCTCGTAAAAGCCGCTGGTCCTCTGGTAGTAGACAGAGTAGTCCGTCTCCACCACGATCTCCCCGTCCTTTCCCTCATAGCTGTAGCTGGCCAGCACCACAATATCCTTCAGCCCATCGCCGTCAATGTCACGGCAGTTGATTCCCCTCAGGCCATACAGGTTTTCATAATCCCCCATGGGCTGGAAACTCCAGACAATATAACCCTGTTCATTGACCAGGTACAGCATGAACACGGTATACTCCGCCATGCGGTAAGTCCCTGGCACCAGCCAAAGCCGTCCCAGTTTTTCAAACATGACCGGATAATAGTGGGCAGGCACGATCTGAAACCCGGAATCCACCAGTTCTTGCTGCGTGTTTGACGTGTATAAAAATTCCGTGGAATATCCGTCCCGGACAAAGGAGGTGAGGAAACTGATGCTTTTGTTCATGCCAAACCGGTTGATCTTATCTGAGATCCTGTAATCCCTGTAAAATGATCCGTCCTTTTGGAACAGCACATCCCCCACCTTGTAGGATTTACCCGCATTGATCTGTGAATCATAAAAACAGGACGAAATAAGCACAATGTCCGTCAACCCATCCCCGTTCATATCCCGGAACGAGGCGGCGGGAAGGCGTTCGTTGGGCTGCTCCAGGCTTCCCCTGCGCTGGTTGTTGGTCTCCAGCTGGTCGGTCTTATATACGATACGCCCGTCCTCATCTGAAATAAAAACAGCCAGGCGGTCATACTCCGTGTCAAAGGTCAGGGTGACAAAGACTTGTCCGATCCCCTTCATCTCCATGTCAAAGACCTTGGGCCCGATCATCTCAAACCCATTATCATCAATGCCGGCCATTGTCTCAATGGATTCAAAACGCCGGCGGTATTCCCTGTAATGGCCGGACAGCCCGCTGTCCGAAGATTCCTGAAAAGATAGGGGATTTCCATATGCTTTAATTGAAAATGGATCAGAAAATCCCGATGCCAGAAGGCACAGGACCAAAAGAGGAAAGGCTATCAAATATCGGTAAGTATCATGGTTCACAGGCATGCACCAACTTTTCTCATGATTTCCATGGTTTAAAAATATAGTAACTCAAAAAAGCAAACATTTCAACCCGAGTTTCATTGAGAACAGGGAATCCTGGCCGTATCCTCCAGTCCCTGTCAGGGGTTAAAAAGGATCATGTGTAATATTGCGGATTCATTTCCAGCATTCTTGTATGAATGATTGGTATCGGCTCTAAAGCGTATGCTTTCACCTTCTTCAACCATAAATCTTTGACCGCCGGCATAGATCTCGATTTTGCCCTTAAAGATTGTAATAAATTCAGTGGTTCCCTTTAAGTGTGGTTCGGATTCCCAATAACTTCCCTGGTCTAATTCCAGATAATAGACTGCAAATCTGCGGTTCTCATTATCCGGGAAAAGAGAAAAGTTTTTTACTTTTCCACCATCCTCAAGCAAAGGCTGTATTTCAGTCTTTTTAACGATCTCATAGGGACTCTTTGGGCGAACGGTTAAAGCGTCAAACGGCACCTTCATTCCATTTGAAATTTTCCATAATGTGGATATTGTTGGATTTCCGTCACCCCGTTCAATTTGCGCAAGCATACTCTTACTTACACCGCTCAACTTTACAAGTTCATCCATACTTAACTTTTTTTCTTCTCGCAGCCGCTTAATATTTTTAGCGACTATTATATTCATGGAATCCAAAAAAATCGCTCTCCTCTCTTGACATTATAACGCACAAGTTGTATCATTATATCGTACTAGTGCGATATAATAACCCTTTTATATCATTATACAATTTCAATTTAGGTTTGTAAAGAGGAAAAGAGGTAGGTCTAAACTATGAAGAGAGAACATTTTTCATCACGGCTGGGATTTATTTTAATTACCGCCGCCTGCTCCATCGGCTTGGGAAACATTTGGAGGTTCCCATATGTAACAGGAAAGTACGGCGGCGCGTCCTTTGTTATTTTTTACCTGTTTTTTTTAGTAATACTGGGCCTGCCGATTGTGGTGATGGAATTTGCGGTGGGCCGGGCAAGCCAACGCAGTACCGCATTGTCATTTAATATACTGGAACCAAAAGGAACCAAATGGCACTGGTTTAAGTACGTTACAATCATTGGGAATTATCTGCTGATGATGTTTTACACGGTAATCAGCGGATGGCTTCTTTACTACTTTGGAGAAATGGTAAAAGGCCGGTTTCAAGGTCTTACTTCCAGCGAAGTTGCCAATGTATTCTCTGGTTTGCTTGGAAATCCTACTGCTATGATCGTGTGCTCTTTTGTTATAACTTTTGTTTCATTTGGTATTTGCACAATCGGTTTACAAAAGGGTGTGGAACGTGTAACAAAAATTATGATGTCATTATTATTTTGCCTTTTAATTGTTTTGGCCGTCAGGTCTGTCCTGCTCCCCAATGCAGAAATTGGATTACGTTACTATCTCTATCCCGACTTTGGAACCATTCAGAAAATCGGAGTGCCTGAATGTATTTTTGCGGCCTGTTATTGTACTTATAATTTTCATAAGTGGTTATTTCTCATTGCTGAAATAGAAAGGGGTCACTATGTTCCATTTATATGATTTTCTGATTTATTGCTTTATCACGGCTTATACGCCGGGAGCGAATAATCTGCTTTCCATGAGCAATGCCGTACGGCTGGGATTCCGGCGGAGCGTTTCCTTTAATTTCGGCATCCTGGCTGGTTTTACAATCGTTATGTCTGTTTGCACCGCCTTTAGTGCAACGCTCTATTCATTTCTTCCCAGAATCAAGATTGCCATGCAAATATTAGGGGCCGCTTATATGCTGTACCTTGCATGGAAGGTCTGGAAAAGTTCGTCTGAATTAAGTGCAGACAGCGGAAAAGAGGCCAGTTTTCTCTCAGGCATGGTATTACAATTTGCCAATCCAAAAATTTATATTTACGCAATCACAGCAATGTCCCTTTATATTTTGCCAGTTTTTCATTCTGGCGCAGCACTAATAGGATTTACTGTTATACTGTCTTTCATTGGCGCTTCCGGTTCTTTTGTATGGGCGCTGTTTGGAGCGGCATTTTACAAGTTCTTCTCGAAACACACCATGCTGGTAAATATCATCATGGCTCTTTTACTGGTTTACTGCGCTGCATCTCTATTTTTTTGATTGTTAATCAGTATTTCTCCAAGCGGTACATCAGCACACCCGTAACCGCCAGGCACATCAGCTCGGACACGGTTGGCGCCCACCATATGCCCGCGCCGCCCATAAGGGCAATACATGCCCCAAGGGCGGATACCATGGTCACCACTCCGCGCCCCAGGGAGATCATCAGGGATTCACCGGGCTTTTCTATGGCTGTGAAGAAACCGCCGGCCACCACGTTGAATCCCATGAACAGGAAGGATATGCTGAAGATGCGGAATACAAACGCGGAGTAATCCCTCAGTTCCTGCAATGACGGGGAAATGAACACGCCCACCAGCATATCCGCTCCTGCCATGGCTGCCAGGAATGCGGCCGCGGCCATTCCCACCGATGCCCTCACCGAGTACCGGAGCAGCTTACTGCAGCTGGCTTCATCCCCTTTTCCGTAGTAAAAGCTGATCAGAGGCTGGGTTCCCTGGGCAATCCCCGCCATGGACATTACCACAATGGTGTTTACATAGGCGATAATGGTATAGCTTATGATCCCCTGCTCCCCTATGAATCTAAGAATGGCATGGTTGAACATAAAAACCGTAAACCCTGCGGACAGCTCCGTCAGACCTGAGGAAAGTCCGATCTTTATCACACGCCAAAACTGTGCTCCGCTCCACCGGGGCTTCTCAAACCGTATGGTGGCCCTGGGACTCAGGAAATGTTTCAGATACAAAAATACCGTCACCATCTGGGATATACCCGTAGCTGCCCCGGCTCCGGCCACTTCCCACTTAAATACCATGACAAAGAGATAGTCCAGGACACAGTTGAGCAGGGCGCCTGCTGTTACGGCCATGGTGGCAAACCTGGGATAACCGTCTGTCTTTACCAGTATTTCAAAGGAATAAGAAATGATAAAACACCAGGCAAAGGGCAGAATGGACAGGATATAATGTTTTACATACTCCATGGTAGCTGCCGTGGCTCCCAAAAAAGCAGCGATCCGGTCCAGGCTCAGCCACACCGCCGCCATGATCACCAGTGAGATTCCCCCCAGCACCACCAGGTTCTGGGTATAGGCGCGGTTCGCCTCCCTGTGGTTTTCCTGCCCCAGGAAAATAGCCACAATGGTGGAGGTTCCCACTGCAAATAGAATGGACACGGAGAACAGGAAATTCACAAAGGGGGATGCAATGTTCACTGCCGACAAAGCCACCTCAGACACTCCCCGTGCCACAAACATACCGTCCACCATGGTGTACAGAGCAAAGATCCACTGGGCCACCACCGAAGGCCATATGAATCTCCAGAAACTTTTTTTCAGCGACATTCCCTCAAATTTCATGATTTAACTCCTTTTGATCGTTCCGGTACCAGTTCCATGCGGTACCTGCCATCTGTGCTCTTGTAATTCCAGTATAAACCTTGGTATAATACCAAGGTCAGACTGTAGACAAAATGGTTCCTGGTGCGATGCACCCGGAACCATTTTGAATTTTATATAGAGATATATTGGTTCGAATATCCAGACAAAAGA